>NZ_CABSQF010000019.1:0-100681 GCF_902479695.1 uncultured Phyllobacterium sp.
GTGTCACCCATGCGGCGGTGACCGAGAACAAGCGGCTTGGCGAGGTATTGTCGTTGATCAAGGCCCATCAGGACCCGCTCCCTGCACCGAAGGTGAAGACCAACAGCGAGGTCATCGCCTATCAAAAGCGCGCACGCAAACCGTCGCGGCGCAACAGCTGGGTCGAGGAACGAAGGGAACGCAGACTACGGGAGCAGGCTGCCACAGATCTATTCACTGTCGCCGGGCAGAGCTGCGATATTGAGGTCTCCGCCCTGCCCGGCGACACACCTCGGCATCTGTCAGGATGACATTCTAACTTTGCACAACAAGCGACATTTCAACCTTGCTGCCACATAGTGTGTAGCCGGGTACATTCTATTTTCAACTGCAACAGATACTAAACCCTCTTTGTTTTCAGGAGGATGCAATGCGCAGCAGTTTCCGTCAGTTGAGCATGAATGAACGCCGTATCATAGCGCAGATGCTGCAAGCCAAATCAGGATTGGCTCAAATTGCGATGGTTCTGGGTCGAAACCGTTCGACGATCCACCGTGAGATCAAACGCAACTGGTGGCATGACAAGGACGTGCCGCAAGCCGATGGCTATTGGCATGTAACGGCACAAAGTCTGTGTGAACGCCGGCGACGGTCGTATCGCAAACTGCATCAGCATCCACAGCTGCGTCATGACATTATTGATCGCTTGAAGGCTGGCTGGTCTCGGGAGCAGATTGCCGGCCGGTTGAAGATCGAGCCGAATGGTCAGCACCGTCTGTGCCACGAAACGATCTACCGGTATGTCTATTCCGAAGACGGTCAATCGCAGGCCCTTGCGCGCCACCTGCCCGAGCGCCGCCGCAAGCGCAAACCTCGCTATGCGAGAAAGCCGAGAGGTCTGGCGTTTCCTGACTGTATGGCTATTCGCCACCGCCCCGACCAGATCAATGACCGTGGCGAGTTTGGTCATTGGGAAGGCGATCTGATGATCTTCCGCCGGGAGCACGGCAATGCAAACATTGCCACGCTGGTGGAGCGCAAAAGCCGTTACACCGTGCTGTTTCGCAACAATGACCGGCAATCGAAGCCGATCATGGGCCGTCTGATCAATGAACTGTCACCGCTCCCGCATTCGGCAAGACAAAGTATCACATTCGACCGGGGCTTTGAGTTCGTGTCGTGGCGGGATCTGGAGGCTGGGATGGGGACGAAGGCATGGTTCTGCGACCCGCAGGCCCTGGCAAAAAGGCTCCGTTGAGAACATGAACAAACGCGTACGACGCTACCTGCCGCGCGACACAGACCTCTTGTCGCTTCCGCATCAATCCGTCCGGTCAATCTGCGAACGTCTCAACGCAACCCCGCGAAAGTGTCTGGATTACAGAACGCCCACCGAAGTGTTCAGAGACCAGTTGCTTGATATCATCGCGCCACAACGATAGCCTGACCTAACCCGCCGTTGCATTTGAAGTAGAACCTACAAACGGCCTATCACCGAAAAGGCCTTTGCCTATGAACGGATTGGTTGGGCATGTTTATGCTCAACTCCCCCTGAGGAGCGTCGTACGGCCGATGATAACTTTGCAAACTCGCCGATAAAACTACGCCTTCACCGGTATTGGTCCGTTTTCATCAGATAGCTCTGTACGTATTCGCGCACGCCCTCCTCGAGACTGTAGAAGGGTTTGCTATACCCCGCACTTCTCAGTTTTTCCATCTTGGCTTCAGTAAAGTACTGATACTGGTTGCGGATGGATGCAGGCATATCAATAAATTCCATATCGACAGATTTGCCATTGGCAATTCCGATAGCCAGCATCAATTCCCGGAACGACCGGGCTTTCCCCGTCCCCAGGTTAAACAGGCCACTGACACTACGGTTGCCAAGCAACCAACCTATGACAGAGGTACAATCCTTAACATAGATAAAGTCGCGCAGCTGCTCCCCGTCCGCATAGCCTTCCTTATGCGATTTGAACATGCTGATTTTCTTGTCGGCCAAGATGAGCGGCGTGTTCTTTGCCACGAGACTCTTCATATCTCCTTTGTGACCTTCATTCGGGCCATAGACATTGAAGAACTTCAAACCTGCCCATTGCGGCGGAGCCTGATGGCGGCGCGCCCGCTCGAGTGCCCAGCGATCAAATGCATGTTTCGACCAGCCGTAGAGAT
The DNA here is from genome assembly GCF_902479695.1 of uncultured Phyllobacterium sp. Taxonomy (NCBI): domain Bacteria; kingdom Pseudomonadati; phylum Pseudomonadota; class Alphaproteobacteria; order Hyphomicrobiales; family Phyllobacteriaceae; genus Phyllobacterium; species uncultured Phyllobacterium sp. The sequence goes on from NZ_CABSQF010000019.1 coordinate 2,152, forward strand.
TAAGCGGTTTAAGCATATCCATGCCCGCGTCGCTGTCGTCGTCAACAAAGCCAGCACTGCCATCACCGTAGGTTGCAGCAGAGGAAGCATAAATGAATGGCGTTCTTGTACTAATGCACCAATTCCAAAGCCGGACCGACAGCCGGAAATTGGATCTGACAATTTCATCTGCGTCAGTCGCCGTGGTCGATGAGTTCGCCCCCATATGAATAACGGCATCTGCACCGGCCAACCCTTGCAGATAAACATCGACCTCATCGGGAAACACGATGTCGTCAAAGCGACGCTTGGCAATATTGCGCCATTTGCTGTCAGTGCCCAGTGAATCGACAATGACGATATCGCTTCGTCCCGTTTCGTTGAGGTCAGCAGCAACGTTCGAGCCGATGAAGCCAGCCCCGCCAGTCAAAATTATCATTGGATCTACTTTGCTTTCAAGTCTTTAGCCGTTGAATCAAACCAGTCGTAGAATGGCCAAGCGTCAGATGCGCCAACATTACCGAACCGCCCGAAGCGCGAACGATATCGGCGCCGACCACCTGATCTTCAGTATAATCCGCTCCTTTGATGAGGACATCGGGTTTGATCGCGGCGATGAGTTCGTAGGGTGTATCCTCTCCGAACAATACCACCGTTGCCACACCTTTCATCGCGCCGATGGCTTCCGCCCGCGCTTCTTCCGTCTGCACAGGCCTTGTAGCGCCCTTCAGACGGCGAACCGATGCATCGGTATTCAACGCAATGACAAGCCGATCGCAGCTTGCCGCTGCCTGTCTGATCAGCGATACATGCCCAGGGTGGATGATGTCAAAACACCCATTGGCCAGGCCAACCGTCAAGCCGCTGTCGCGCCAAAAGGATCTGGCCGCCAATAAACCTTGAATATCGAGCAAGCGCCCATCTTGAATGTCAAGATGCCCCTCGGAGTCCTGGATCGACGCTACCAGTTCTGCAGGCGAGACCGTCGCAGTCCCAACTTTTGCGACAACAAGACCGGCAGCATGATTGGCCACACGCATAGCCTCGATGAGCGGCACCCCAGCTGCAATTGCTACACCCAAAGCTCCGACAACCGTATCACCGGCACCAGAGACATCAAAAACCTCACGCGCAACGGTAGCAAGATGGATCGGTTGGAGATCCGCCCCAAAATAAGACATGCCCTTGTCTGAACGCGTCAGCAGAATGTCAGCCCCGCAATTTTGCCTTGCAATCTCAGCGGCTACGGCAGCCTCTTCATCGGTTTCGCAGGCTTGGCCAGTCGCCTGTGCCAATTCTGCCCTGTTAGGGGTTATGATTGATGCACCGCGATAGGCAGAGAGATTACGGCGCTTTGGATCGACCAGAACAATCTTACCCATGGCTCTTGCATGCGAAATGGTCTGTGACAGTACGCGATCGCTGAGCACACCCTTTCCATAGTCCGATAAGATTATTAAATCCGAGCTTTCAATCGCATCCTTGGCCGCTTCTATGATCGCTTCTTCTATAGCTGGTGATATCGCAGAGGTGTCTTCGCTATCGACACGAACAATTTGTTGATGATGCCCCATTATGCGGGTTTTGGTGATGGTGCAGCGGCTGTCGTCAAAAACGACGCGATCGAAATCAACGTTGGAAAACGGGGTCAAGCTTGCTACCAGCCTGTCGTAACTCACATCACGATTAGCAATACCGACCAGATTGGCCCGCCCCCCAAGCGCTGCCACATTCGCGGCAACATTGGCAGCCCCGCCGGGGACTACACGTTCGGAAACCCGGCGCACAATCGGCACCGGCGCTTCGGGTGAAACACGATTCACATCACCTTGTATATAAATGTCGAGCATCAGATCACCGATGATCGCCACCTTCGCAGACGCAAACCGCTGCACTATATCCCACATTTCAAGTCGCTCCTGACATCTGCGTCTCGGCCGAATACCCTGCTTTTGTTAAGGGCGCCAACTCCACAAAAGCCGTGTAGAGGTGATAGAGGCTGCTGGCTGGTACGAAGTCAATAAGCGCACGATGCGCTTCATCGACCCGATCAATCCAGCCACCTTCGAAGGGTTGGTGAAGAAAAGTATTGTTCAGGGCATATGCCATCGCCTCCGCCACGGGTCTGGCATCGCCATCACCTGCCACAGTCCTGACTGCGGCAATTTTCGCGCCTTCCGCGTGCGGCCAAAGCCGGTGAGACCGCCGCCTCGCCTCCATTGTCAGCGATACTTCATCATAACATAGAAGCTTGGCGTTGAGGCCATGCCGACGAGCCGTCTGCCACAGGCGATCGGAAATCGAACTCTCATCTGTCTTGGCGAGTGAACCGAATCTACGCAAGAGCCAAGCCCATTCAAACTGGTGACCTGGCTCGTAAAAAAGGTCGGGCGATTGCTCATCCAATACTGACCAGTCATTACCATATTTTTCGACGAGCACGCCATGCTTGTGCATGAACATCCTGCTTTTGAAGTGCTCCACTATAGCCGCAGCTCGAACGAGAAAATCCCCGTCGGGAATGGCTTCGTGAAGAGCAAGATAGGCCTCAAGCAAATGCATAAGAGGGTTCTGCTCTTTCAGAGAGGTGGAAGGCGGAAACTGATCAAAGAGGCCAAAGGAACGGGGATCACTTAACCGTTGATCAACAAAGCTCACGACGTGGTCGATAGCCAGCCGAAGGTTCCTGTCACCCGACAATCGATAGGCAGCGGCAAAGGAAAAAAGTACGAACGCATGTGTGTAGCTATCCCTGACACTGGAAACAACATCGCCATTCTTCGTAATAGAAAAGTGCAGGCCGTTCTCTACACCACCAGCATCGCAAAAGCATTCCAGAAGATTCTCAACAGCCCGCATGGCATAGTCCGCTCCTTGCGGGAACACGCCGGTCGATGCAGCATGGCTGTAGACAAAAATCTGACGCGCCTGAACCATAGCGCGATGCGGAATGTTGAGCAGAACATTGCCAGTGAGATCCAGTCGCTCTGCAAAGAGTGACGTCTCTTTAGAGAACGTGTTGTCGTGCCAAAACGGCAGAACGACGTTCTTTATATGCGCGCAATAGCTTTCAATCGATTCGGAATAACCAACAGTCATGGGTTCTTGATTTAACCTAAGAGGAAACGTGTGTCGATGAAAGGCATTGAAGAACGAACTGATCCAGATCCCCACCTGCAAATTTGAAACCCCGTATTCCAGCAGCGGCAGCGGCTTCCAGATCGCTATCCTTGTCCCCGATAAGAAACGACTGCGCAAAATCAGTCGGATAATCCCGAAGCCCACGGAATATCATGCCAGGATTGGGCTTCCGGTCAGGATGATCCTGTCTGTATGCCTCCAGCGGTGCGTCTGGAAGATAGGGACAATAATAGAACGCCGAAATATCTCCGCCGCTTCGGGTAAATTCGCCGTTCATCCAATTGTGGAGCGCTTGCACGTCACCCTCCGAGAAAAAACCACGCGCCACACCGGATTGATTTGTAACGATCACAACGCGATATCCAGCGTCCTTTAAGCGTTTCAACGCCTCAAAACAGCCCTTCATCCATACAATTTCATGCGGATGGATGGGATATCCGGTATCCACGTTCAAGACACCATCCCTGTCGAGGAAGGCCATCGGGCGCGTGTCACGCGTCGCATTGGCGATCACCATCAACACCTGCCGAATAAAATATGACGTTTCAAAAGCAAGGTTTCTACTCTCTGACTATCGGAGGTTGCATCTCCACTCGACGCGCATACCATGGGCGTGTAGGCTAACCAAGCGCATATTAGATACTTTAACGCAGGATTAATAGCAGAACGGATGAACACGATACCCGAAACGCCGGCGGTGAAGTCAATTTCAACGCGATATGGCGATATGACATACTTTGCCAAAGATTCTGGCGCCATAAGGCTCTCCCTCGAGACATATGGCGAATGGGCCGAGAATGAAATCAGCTTTATCAAGAAATTCCTACAGGACGGTGACACCGTCATCGATGTAGGAGCTTATATAGGAACGCATACACTCGCTTTCGCCCGTCATGTGGGGCTGCGGGGGTCCGTCATTGCTATAGAAGCGCAAAGAACGACGCATCAACTTCTGATCCAGAATGTCGAAGCCAACGCGCTTGCCAATGTGCGTATCGAAAACGCAATCGCCGGAGCGCAAGTTGGGGATCGCGATTTATTGGCGATCAATCCGGATAGTTCGGACTCCTTCGGCAGCGCGTCGGTGCTCGCTGCTGTTCCGGATGTAACAAGGGTTGTCACCGATGGTTCACACCTGTCCGTTCGCCAGATCACTCTCGACTCACTGGATCTTCAACAATGCCAGCTGATCAAGATCGACGCAGAAGGCATGGAGCATTTCGTGCTCCAAGGTGCATCCAGCACGCTGCAGCGCTTGTCCCCAGTGATCTATGCCGAATGCAACTCGCTCGATGGCGGACTGAAAACCTGGGAGATTTTGAAAAATGATGGCTACCAAGTCTTTGCTCATGTGGTTGATGCCTACAATGAGCAAAATTTCATGGCAAATCCGCTCGACATATTCTCAGGCGCACGAGAGGTCGCGCTCGTCGGCGTGCAGGGCAAGAACCTTGAAATATGCAGGGCCTATGTTTCTCGGAAATGCGAGATGGTCCTTGAGTTAGAGACGGCGGATGATCTGGCACTGGCCCTTTTCAACAAACCGCAATATGTTCCGGAAATCCTGCGCACCTGTGCCGCCGCCCGGACTGGCGGGGCACTGATTCTAGACACGCATGACAATCAAAAACTGGAGATCGAGCGATCTCACGGCGACGTCGCCTTCCTGCGGGATAAGCTTGCCGCAGAAGCAGCGGAAAAAGACGAACTGAAGGCACTGGCAGCTACCTCCTCACGTGTCATCGACGAGCTGCAGCGCGACGACCGCATTTTGCGGGAGACAATTGCCATATCGGAAAGTCATTCCAATGACCTGCGTTTTCGTTTCGATCAAATAACAAAGGAAAAGACCGAATTGCATCATCGACTGACTGCTGTCTATGGGTCGATGTCCTGGAAAATCACCGCCCCGTTGCGCGCTTTTACATCTATGTTGCGGGGCCGACAACGAACGAACTGACCTACAGTATCTGAATTTTTTCAAAATTTCGTCTTACATAATGGAGTTGCACGTGGATCGCGGAACAGACATTAAGTCGACAGATTTGCAGAGCCTTCTGGAACGTCTGAAACAGCTTACAGATCGGCTGGAATATCTCGAACAGCATCATGGCGACGCGCTGACCGACTTCGGCCAGCGGTTGGCAGCAATCGAAGAAAAACATGGTGATGCACTGGTTGCGCTCGGTTCCAGGCTGGCGCATCTTGAGTCAAGGACGGGGCAAGTAGATGCACCCGCCCAGCCGCAGCCTGCAGCCAAAACACATGATTTTACCCTGCCGCCAGGAACATTTCTCGGTCATATCCCGGAACGCTACAGCAGCCAATTGAAGCGGTACGAAGCCTTAGGAGGCATATTCGGCAACGAAATCAATACCATCAGCTACGGCTACGGCGATATGGTGCGGTTCTACGGGCTGTGCATGGCGTTTGATCTCATCGAGAAGGACAAAATCAAAGGTGAAGTGGTCGAGCTTGGTGTTTATAAGGGCGATACCGCTGTACTGCTTGCCAATTTCGCGAGAAAATCGGCGCGTCAATTGTACCTCCTTGACACGTTCAACGGTTTTGACGATCGCGATCTGGAGCTAAACGAACAGCACCTGAGCGGTGCCTTCAGCGAGACAAGTCTGGAGTTCGTGAAGAAACGTGTTGGTGAAGAGAACACCAGTTTCGTTCAAGGTTTCTTTCCCGATACCGCCGCGCATCTTCCGGCATCAGGCCGATATTCCCTCGTCCACATCGATACCGATCTTTACGCGCCGATCAAAGCGGGATTGGAATATTTTTATCCCCGGCTTAACGACGGTGGCTTTCTTATCATGCACGACTACATGAGTTTGTGCTGGGAAGGCGCCATTCGAGCTATTGACGAATTCTTTGCGGACAAACCGGAACACATCATCCCGATTCCGGACCTTGCCGGAACAGTGATGATCCGTAAGATCGGCAGATGAACCCGCCAAGTCAGATTGTCATGTTTGCGCAATACAATTGCAGTGTCCTGTTTGGTAGTTCCATTTTCCAAAACGGGAAAATATCGTGCCGGCACAGAACCAATCATCCTGTGTTCGGCTCCCGTTTACGCAACTTGATGATTGTTTAGAATCCGGAAGATCAAAGCAGATATGAATTGGACAACCCAGAACTGTGAAGACAAGATTTACTCTCACAAATTCAATGATGTGGTTAGGATTATCAGTGAATGGTTTGAAGCGCATGGCGGCGTAGCTGACAAAGATGTGCTCGAGTTTGGATGTGGCGAAGCGACAGTTGCACTCGGGTTGGCTCTCCAAAAGAAACCTCAAAGGCTCGTTGGGGTCGAGATTTTGGATGTGGTTTTCAAATGCGCGGATTATGCGCGAAAAAACCTGGGCCTTGAGACACTGCCGAATAATCTGGAGTTGTACAAAATTGAGCCAGGGCAGCGGCTTACCGACCTGGGTACCTTTGACTTCATCTACACATGGTCGGTTTTTGAGCATGTCCGAAGGGACACCCTACAAGATGCATTCCGCAGTATTGCGCAGATTCTAAGGCCGGGTGGCGTCGTGTTCCTGCAGATATCTCCATTGTTTTATTCGCGCGACGGATCCCACTTGGCACCGTGGATCAATCAGCCATGGGGACATCTCTCCACGGAGCACGATGTATTTAAAGAAACTTTATGGGATGCGCCTGCAACCCCCGAGGCACTCAGAAAGGCTTGGTCAGTCTATATACCGTTAGATGCCGACCAGGAGATTGAGCGGCAAAAATTGTGGGAGACCTACGTCACACTCAATAAGATTACAGCGCCACAACTGGAAAGAGCTGCCACGGATGCAGGCTTGCAGATAATAAGGGATTATCGAACTAAGAATGATGATGCGATTCCCTTGGATATTGCTGAAATTTATGACGAAGACACTCTCCGAACGGAACAGATTGTGTGGTTATTGACCCATAAGGAGCCGAGATCTTGAGCCGCCTGGGTTCAACAGCGGCGTTCGTGTATTAATTAAATGCAGCTCGTCGGCTGCTATAGATTCGGCGCCACCGGTTATCTTTGGGAGAAAAGTCTTCGAGGACCGGTCGGAACAAAAAATTATAACCATGTGAAATGGCATGGCTTGTCCACCCTGAAGAACTGACGATCACCGGGCTTTTACACTAGATGATAAATACAAATTATACTGTGAATTGGGTCGGACTAAATTAACAACATCATTGTGCGTTTGACAACCGCATGACAGTGACAAGCATCAGCAATTGAAATGGCTCCAAAGCACGTGACAATCAAAACATCCTCTTTAGACACTCCATTTCGAATCTGCTCTTGGCTATGTGCCCTTGTCATCGTAGTACTTGCCGTGTTCCAAGCCATGGTCGCTTACAATCCTGTTCCGGTATGGGACATGCAGGAAGGGTATCTTGGGTTTCTTGAAAAATTGCAAAACGGCGATTGGGGAGCTTGGATCGCCCCGCACTATGAGCATCGAATTCTCCTGCAAAGGATCATATTCTGGTTTGATAACTATATATTCGGTGGCGTCAGCATCTTCGCTATCGTAGCGAACTTCATTTGCATTTCCTGCAATGTAGCCCTGCTTTATCTGCTGGCGAAGCGGCGGAATGCCTCATCCCTTCCACTTGCTCTTATCATTTGCTGGTGTTTTTTGCTTGTGCAGGGTGAAAATATCACGTGGGCATTCCAGGCTCAGTTCCACTTGGCTTATCTTGTGCCTTTGGCAGGGCTGTATTTAATTGCCGTCGAGCGAAAAGACCTAAATTGGCTGCGATGTCTTGGGGCAGTCGGGGCAGGTCTCCTTTCAATCGGCACCATGGGCAACGGAATTCTTGCCCTACCGCTCTATGTCGCTTATGCGATTGTCATGCGCTTCCCGGCACGTCTCACCAGCATCTTTCTCGGTGGACTGACCTTGGAGGTTTTATTTTTACTATCGAACCATAGCCCTGGTACTGCTCAACTAAATCTAGATTTATTGACCAACCTAGATACGATACTGCTGTTCTTGCTCAGATTGTTGGGATCGCCTTTCTATCACCTGCTAGGATCGTCTGATCGGTTCCACCAAGTCGAGATAATTGGACTCGTTTATCTACTGCTTCTCTCGACGAAAACTATCCAATTGCTTCGTCAAAAATCTTCGGCCCCAGTGGATTGGGCGCTGGCGACCTTCGCCCTCTACGTCGTCTTGAGTTATGCGGGTGCGTCTGTTTCCCGCTCCAACGTCGGCATGGCACTCGCTGTCACGACCCATTATACTACCCCTTCCCTGTTGGGCTGGATGGCTCTTGCGATCCTTCATTTCGACTGTTTCCAGCAACAATTGAGCGCAGCTTGGCGGTTCATAGCATTTTTTGTTTTTTCGCTTGTTATTGTCACCTATCAATATTCCGCGTTGGGTTATTTTTCCGGCCCTCTATTCGACTGGAAGGTCGCCACGCTGGGCTTGGCATTGGGTGCTGATGATCAGATTGCACAAAGAAGACTTGCAGCGCCTGAGTCCTACAGAGAGATAAAACGATATTCGGAACCAGCGTATCAATCGAACTTTAGCTATTTTCAATCAATTCCCTTTTCTGGCATCAGAGAACAGCTTGGACAGATATCCGCTGAAAACAAGCAGCCAAACCTGCAGGGCTGCTCGATAGCGCCATTTCAGATGATGACAACCACAGACCCCAAATTCTTTCGATTCTCTTCATTTATTGAATTAGATGCAGCGCGTAGTAACACGTATCCGGATTTTGTACGCATTCTCGACGAAAAGAACCGTCAACTCGGTTTCGCACTGGTGCAAAGTGGATGGAGGGACAGGCGCGAGATCACTCCAGTTAATGGTAAATATCGTTTTAAGGTCGAAGGCTATGTCGCGAGCTCAATTGGACGACATATTGATATCGTAGCGGAAGCTGGTGGGAAGCAAGTCTGCAATGTGAGCACCGAAATACCTTCTCAGCCAATGCAACTCAAAATCCCATTCGCCTATGGATCAAGCGGTGATCTGCCGATCGCGCAGGTATCGAATGTCAAAGATATTACAGGTGGAGATGGACTTCAGACCAATTTGTGCAGCTATGGACTTCAGGTCCTCGGCACATTTGGTCCAGACGGGGATGCAACTAAGGCTGCGCTACGGTTTCAACTGAGAAGCGGCCAAAGCTTCCTATATCGTTCAGGACCAACAGCAGGGAATCAACGTTTGTCGATTGTTGATGGTTCGCAGTTCCTCATGCCGCAGGCGCTGGATTGGTTAGAAGTTACTCTGGATCCCTCGCTTTACGGGAATAAGGATTCCATTGATGTATCCGTATTGGATGAAGGAAGTGGTTGGGGGGAGTGGTCGGCAATTGCTGTTCGTGTGCCTGTCGACCAGTGCAGACCGCCACACAAGGAATGAGTTGAAGTTTGGCCGCAGGTGTTATGAGCAGTCTCGGACTGCGCCTTTCAAACAGCCCAGATGGATCATTCCCTGGAGCTTATTGGATCCTTCATTGATGCGTACTGACCGCCCTTCCCTGTGGTAACCGTCCGTGCAAACGCTGGTGCGTGGCCCGCAAGATCCAGCCGGGCAGGCAAAACGATGAATTTTTTGCGGCCATTACAACAATGTTAAATAAGATCATTGGACTTGGTGCGGCAATTTGATAGGCCTTCATTAAATAGGTGACGGAGGGGGGCGTTACCTCCTTGGGATATTAATAGCTGAGAGGCGAAATGAAGATTTTAGTCGGACTAATTGAGCACATTGGTGATATCATCGCGTGTGAGCCTGTCAGTCGCTATCTCAGAAAAGCCTATCCGGATGCGAAAATTACATGGGCGGTCAGCAAAGCCTATCGCGAGTTGATCGACACCAATCCCAATGTGGACGAAACCGTCATCATCGACTGTCTTACGGATTGGATAAAGAAGGCCAATCACGAAAAATTCGATCACGTGGTCGATTTGCATGTCAACTTCCGGGTATGCGAGTGTTGTCGGATACCTTTGCTCAAGAAGCATGGCAATCCACTTGTAAATGCTCATGAATGGTTCGATTTTGGCTCGATCCTCCAGGCGTTTTCAATTGGCGCCGGCTTGCCTCCCCTATCGGCAAGCCCTCGAATTTACATTGATGCCAATGCAAGGACTTTGGTGGATGCGCTGGACCTTCCTGCCAATTATTGCGTGATCCATCGAGAGTCCAATGATGCCATCAAGGACTGGGAGCCGCAAAAATGGGCAGAACTGGTTTCCTGGCTCCAACGAGAGCTGGGAATAGCCGTCGTTGAAGTCGGTTCTCTCAAGAAGCAGGCGCTGCCGAGCCCGCTCGAAGGAACGATTGACCTGGTAAACAAGACTCCGTTGCTTGCTACCGCCGAAGTCATCCGGCGCGCCAAGTTTTTTATCGGAATCGACAGCGGCCCCGCACATATGGCAAATGCTGTAGGTGTTCCTGGTGTTATCCTGCTTGGCCGGATTGGGGTGTTCAGGAACTACAATCCGTTTTCCGGACATTTCTCGGATAATGGCTCGCATGTGAAAATCGTCCGCAATCTGACCGGTCCTGTTTGCGAGATCAGTGTCAGCGAGGTTCAGGAAGCAACCGCGTATCTCTCATCTCTCATCTCGATGAAACCTCGGGAGGACGCGGATACAATACCGATCGAAGCTGGAGGAACATCGCACGCTACTGCCGAAGATCGTGCGCTCGTCCTGCAGTCTGGAATGTTCGATGCCGCTTGGTATAGCGTCCATATCCCTGAAGTAGACGGGAGCGAAGCCCTTGATCATTTTCTCTCGATCGGCGGATCACGTGGCATTTCTCCGAGCCAGCATTTCGATTCCCAACACTATCTGACCGCCAATGCGGATGTTGCCAAAGCCGGTCTCAATCCGTTGGTGCATTATTTGAAATTTGGACGGCGGGAAGGGCGATCGATGCGCGTCCTCTATCAAAAACCGCCATCCGCTTACTCAAGCACGGAACTGGCTCCCCATTGGCGTTCTCCGACACTTGAGACCGAGGATTCTGTTCAGGTGCCGGAAGGTCAACTGCCGCAAAACGAGGTACCGCGGGTCTTTGCCTTCTATCTGCCCCAATTTCATCCAATCGCGGAAAACAACTGGGCTCACGGCACCGGGTTTACCGAATGGACCAACGTCATCAAAGCTGAACCACTTTTCCCCGGCCATTATCAGCCGCGAATTCCGGGGGAGTTGGGTTACTACGATCTGCGCTCGCTCGACGTGATGAAGGCGCAGATCGATTTGGCATTAAAACACGGCATCTCTGGATTCTGCTTTTACTACTACTATTTCCAGGGCAAGAAACTTCTCTACAAGCCGATCGAAAACTATATAAAATCCGATATAAAGGCTCCCTTCTTCTTTTTATGGGCGAATGAAAACTGGAGCAAACGCTGGGATGGCGGTGACAAAGAGGTCATCATCGCGCAGAATCACTCTCCCGAAGACGATATTTTGTTCATTCAGGAGCTCATCACGACGTTCCAAGACGAGCGATACGAGAAGGTCGACGGCAAGCCGATCTTGATGGTTTACAAGTCCCATCTGTTTCCAGATATCAACACCAGCACTGATATTTGGCGTGAAGAGGCCAAACGCCATGGATTCCCGGGTCTTTATCTTGTGATGGTGGATGATTGGTCTCAGGAGCCAACGCATCCGCGAGCACTCGGCTTCGATGCGGCTTATGAGATACCCGGCAACACCATTCCTGAAAACGTGCTCAGCGACCATATTGCGGCAAGTGATCTGCCAAAAGATTTCGAGGGCCGCATCGTTGACTACAGAAAATTTGCCAGCTTTCACACAGGTCGGCCTTTACCGGAATATCGCAGACACCGGACCGTAATGCTACCATGGGACAATACGCCACGATATGCATCCCGCGCCATCGTCCACGTCAATACCGAGAATGATGCATATCGCATCTGGCTGACTCAAGCCATGCTCGATACTTACCGCTACCGCACGCCGGATGAGAGAATTGTATTTCTTCATTCATGGAATGAGTGGTGTGAAGGCACCTATGTCGAGCCAGATGGGCGGAATGGCCGGCGCTACCTCGAAGAGACAAAGGCAGCCATCGACGACGTCCGGGACATACTCGCGCTGGATCCCACCGGCACGGCATCGCGCGCACTTGCAACACTTCGGCGGGTTGCACGCGAGAAAGACGAGGGCGCCTTTCGAGTGGTGCAAGCAGCAAAGATTCAGACGCGACACATATTCAACGAGCTACAGCAAACGCGTGCGACCCTGACAAAAGAACTTGAATCGGAGCGTACGCACAGATCCGCTTTGCTGAAATCTATATCCTGGCGCCTGACAGCGCCAATTCGGGGACTTCGCAAGATCCTCGCGAGACTATAGGTCGATGGGTTGCCGGCAATTGTGATGTTGGACCAGGAATTGCCGGTAAGCCACGTCGGATGATCGACGATGCGGAGCCTCCTCATTTCAAGCACAGCTGACACGGATCGCTGTCCCTGTCAGTTGGAATATTCCAAGGGCTTCTGTCTTCAATTTCCTCGTGACTGATCCGCATATGTGGGTAATGTGATCGGCATTTGCTCTTGGCTGAAGTATCGTTTCAACGTCTGGAGCGTCGATCATGATCCTGTCCAATTATCTTTTCTTTACAACGACCTGTGAGCAGGCACTCGCCTTTTATGCCGAGTGCGGTTTGGGATGCATCACCGAAGAATTGCGCTATGGGGCAAACGGCATGCCAGTGCCGGCCGAAGCCATGCGCGGCAAGATCATGCATGCGCGCTTCGAAGGTCCGGGCGTCCTCTTCTATGCCTCGGACAATGACGATGCCGAACCCATGCGCGGTTCCGCCCATATGCTTGTGATCGAAGACCGGGATGATGCGAAACGGCTGTTCGAGCACCTCGCGGCGAGCGGCACCATCACCACGCCGTTCGGACTTCAAGTCTGGGGTGATTTCTTCGGCAAGCTGACAGACCGGTTTGGCGTCCAGTGGATGATCAACGTCCCGACAAACGCTAAAACGTCCTGACGGCTTTGCCCTCAGATACCCTCGCCATGCATATGGCCCTCATGGGTCAGCGTCGCGATAAAGCGCTTGGTGCGTTCCTGCTTCGGCTGGGTGAAGATATCATGCGACGTGCCGGTCTCCACGATCACGCCGCCATCGAGCACGATGGCCTGATTGGCAATGCGCGAGGCCAAGCGCAGATCATGCGTTGCCATGACCATGGTCGTTCCCTCCCGTGCGAGCTGGGCAAGCACGTCAACGACTTCACCCGAGAGTTCAGGATCGAGCGCCGATGTCGGCTCGTCGCAGAGCAGGATTTTCGGCGATGGCGCCAGCGCGCGCGCAATCGCGACGCGCTGCTGTTGCCCGCCGGAGAGGGTTGACGGCCATACCTCCGCCTTGTGCGCAAGGCCAACTTTGTCGAGCAGCGCCATGGCCCGCTCCCGCGCCTTCTCCTTCGGCCATTTCAGAACGGTCGTCAGCCCCTCCGTCACGTTCTCGATCACGGTGCGATGCGGAAACAGCTGAAAATTCTGGAACACCATGCCCGAATGCCGGCGCACCAGCTGGATGGACTTGGTGGTCACCTTGACACCAGGCTGGAAATCCAGCCGGTCACCGTCAATTTCCACGGAACCGGAGGTGGGAATCTCCAGGAGATTCATGCAGCGCAGCAAGGTGCTCTTGCCACCGCCGGATGGACCGACAAGCGCCATGACCGAGCCCTCGGCAATGCTCAGAGACACATTCTTCAGGACCGTCAGATCGCCGAAACGCTTCTCGATATGCTTCAGTTCAATCATCATGACCGTGCCTCCAGAAATCCGCCATAACGATTGAGACGCTGTTCGAGCCGCGCCTGCAGGGAAGAAAGGACAGAACTCAAGATCAGATAGATGATCGCCGCCTCCACATAGAGGATCAACGGCTCATAGGTGGTGGCAACGATGCGCTGCGCCGCCTGAAACATTTCAGGCACGGTAATGGCAGCCGCCAGCGATGTGTCCTTGACGAGGGAAATGAACGTGTTCGACAGCGGTGGCACTGCCACGCGCGCCGCCTGCGGCAGGATGGTGCGGCGCATGGCCTGCGACCATGTCATGCCGATGGAATAGGCTGCCTCCCACTGCCCGCGCGGCACGGATGAAATCACGGCACGCAGGATTTCCGACGTATAGGCGCCGATATTGAGGGTGAAGCCGATCAGGGCCGCGGTAAAAGCGTCGAGCACGATGCCGGCACTGGGGAGCCCGTAGAAAATCAGGAACAGCTGCACCAGCAGCGGCGTGCCGCGGATGATCCAGACATAGAACTTGACGATAGCCACGAAGGGCCAGGCCGCAAACAGCCGGACGAGTGCCGCGATCAGACCGACGGTCAGCCCGAGCACAAAGGACAAGAGCGTCAACGGAATGGTGAAAATCAGCCCGGCCCACAGGAGCGGCCCGAGAGATTCAAGCATCAGTGTCAGCCAATGGGACAAGGCTGCATCTCCCTCAAAAGAAAAGGCAGGGAGTGTGATCCCCCTGCCCTGTTAGAGCGTACTTTTTTCCGGGCGTAAACAGCCTTACTTCGAAACGTCCTGGCCGAAATACTTGTCGGCGATCTGCTTGTATGTCCCGTCGGCCTTGATGGTTGCAAGCGCCTTGTTGATGGCGGCAAGCAGGTCCGGTTCACCCTTGCGGATGATGATGCCGGAGAAATCGGCATTGTCCTGGGTTGCTGCGATCTTCACATTGGCGTCCGGCTTGTGCTTCTTGAAATCGAGGAAAGACAGGCTGTCATTGACCGTCGCATCGGCACGGCCGCTGAGCAGGAGCTGGATCGACTGGTCAAAGCCATCGGTGCCGACAAGCTCCGCGCCATTGCTCTGGGCAATCTTGCCGAAATTGCTCGACAGCGACTGAGCCGACTTCTTGCCCTTCAGATCGGCGAAAGACTTGATGTCCGTGTTGTCACCCTTGGTGATCAGCACGGCCTTGGAGGCGATGTAGGGCTCGGAAAAATCATACTTCGCCTTGCGCGCTTCGGTGATACCAACCTGGTTGATGACCGTGTCATAGCGCTTGGCATCGAGCCCGGCGATCAGGCCGTCCCACTTGCCTTCGAGAAACTCGGCTTTCACGCCAAGGTTCTTGGCAATGGCTTCGCCGATTTCCACATCGAAGCCAACCAGCTTGCCCGCGGTGTCGTGATAGGTGAACGGCGCATAGGTGCCTTCCGTGCCGATCTTGAGCACGCCGGCCGTCTTGATCTGTTCAAGGTTGGATTGCGCCTGCGCCTGGGTTTGCATCGGCACAGTTGCCAGAGCCTGCAGAGCGCCAACGACGAGTAGGGATTTGAGCCAGTTCATTTTTTTGTTTCCATCCTGAGTTTCCAAGCCTTTCGGCGGATGATTGGAAAATGTCACTTTGTCCTAAGCATGCACAGGCACTATTCGCTGTCATCAAACGCGAATTTGTGAATTTAATACCACAAATGCCCAATACAAGGAAAAATAATTCCTCGCCCGAAAGACCGGCAGGGCCGTGTTTCCACGTCAGGCCGCCGGATCGATCCTTTGCCCGGTTGCCGGGTTGAAAACGTGCACGTCGCTGGCCCGGATTCCGATGCGCATGATGTCGCCCGGCTTGCGGTCCGTCCGGCCCATTGCATAGATGCAGACCTGCACATCAGCCAGGGTCGTGTAGAACTGGGTCGACAGCCCCAAAGGTTCAATGACCTGGATCTTGACTTCCAACGCGTCCGAACTGCCGACTTCGATGTTTTCCGGGCGGATACCGAGGGTTATCCGCTCGCCGTCCTCGATGGGCAGTCTTGCATTGAGGGCAATTGTCTGGCCGTCACCGAGCTGCGCCTCAACCGTGGCATCGCTGCGGTTGACCACTGCCGGCAGGAAGTTCATGCCGGGCGATCCGATGAAGCCTGCGACAAAGAGGTTGGCTGGATGGTCGTACAGTTCGAGTGGTGTACCGACCTGCTGGATCACCCCGTCGTGCATCACCACGATACGGTCGGCCATGGTCATGGCTTCCACCTGATCATGGGTGACGTAGACGGATGTTGTCTTCAGCTGCTGATGCAGCGCCTTGATTTCCGTGCGCATGTGCACGCGCAATTTTGCGTCAAGATTGGACAATGGCTCATCGAAGAGAAACACCTGGGGATCGCGCACAATCGCACGGCCCATGGCCACGCGCTGGCGCTGGCCGCCGGAGAGCTGGCGCGGCAGGCGCTGCAGGAAGAGGTCGAGACCGAGCCGCTTGGCAGCCGCGCCGACACGGTCGAAAACCAAATCCTTGGCGGTTTTGCGCAACAGCAGGCTGAAACCCATGTTGGATGCCACATCCATATGCGGATAGAGCGCGTAGGACTGGAACACCATGGCGATATCGCGATCCTTCGGTGCGACATCATTGACGACACGCTCGCCGATACGGATTTCCCCGGCGGAGATTTCCTCCAGCCCGGCGATCATGCGCAGCAGGGTCGACTTGCCGCATCCGGATGGGCCGACAAGCACCACGAACTCGCCATCGGCAATGGAAAGGTCCACCGCTGACAACACATTCATCGCGCCATAGTTTTTCTGAACATTGGTAATGGTGACGGAAGCCATGAGCTTATCTCTTTCGATTATCCCTTGACGGCACCGGCGGTCAGGCCGGTCACGAGGTAGCGTTGCAAGAAGCCGAAGAACAGGCAGGCCGGTATGAGCGCCAGCACCGAGGCGGCCATCATCTGCCCCCAGTCGACGGCAAACTTGCCGATGAAGGTGAGAAGGCCGACGGCGAAGGTTTTCTGGCTGTCGCTGCTGATCAGCATGAGGGCGAAGAGCAGTTCACTCCATGCGGCGGTGAAAACGAAGCCGAGCGTTGCGCCCATGCCCGGCAGGGTGAGCGGAATGATGACCCGGCGCAGCGCCTGGCTGCGGCTGCAGCCATCGATCATCGCAGCCTCCTCCAGGTCCTTGGGGATGCCATCAAAGAACGACTGCATCAGGAAGGTGGCGAAGGCGATGTTGAACGCCGTGTAGATGATGATCAGCCCGGTCAGGCTATTGGTCAGCCCGAGCTCACCCATGATGCGATAGATCGGCGGAATGACCATCACCAGCGGGAATGTCTGCGTGAGCAGCAGCGTCACGGCCACGGTGGTTTTGCCGCGGAATGAGAAGCGAGACATGGCATAGCCGGCCGCAGAGGCAATGACGGTGACGAGCACGGCTGTTATGACAGAGACAATCACGCTGTTGAGGAAATAACGCGGGAAGTCTGTTGCGCGCAGAACGGTCTTGTAATTCTCCCAGGTCGCCGACGACGGCCACAGCGTGATGCCTTCGGAATACAGGAGTGATTGCGGGGTGACGGAAATCTTCAGCGTCCAGAACAGCGGAAACAGCGCGAAAATGACGTAGGCGGCAACGGCGCCATAAAGGCCGATGCTTCCTAAAATTCGGGCTCTACGAGAACGACCGGCAATCATCAGGAATACCTCACAAGCGAGCGGCGGATGCGGATGAGCACAACCGCATAGAGGATGAGAAGCGCCAGAAGCAGCACGGCGACAGCCGAAGCATAGCCTTTGTCCAGGGTCTTGAAGGCGCTGACATAGATGTAGGTCGCAACCGTATTGGTCGAACCGGCCGGGCCACCCTCGGTCATGACGTAGATGAGATCGGCGAAAGTGGCGATCCAGATCGTCCGCAGCATGACGGTGATGGCGATGGTCGGCGCCAGGAACGGCAGCGTTACCCTGGTGAAACGCTGCCATGGGTTTGCGCCATCGATCGCCGCCGCTTCATGCAGCTCCGATGGAATGGATTTCAACGCCGCCAGCAGGGTAATGGCGAAAAACGGCACGCCGAACCAGACATTGGCGATGATCGGGCCCCACATGGCGGTGGCCGGATCGGAAAGAATATTCGTGGGCTCGGACTTGAGGCCAAGCGCAAAAAGCCAGTGCGGCAACGGGCCGACAATGGGATTGAACAGCCAGGCCCAGGTCAGGCCGGAGAGGAAAGACGGCACGGCCCATGGCAGGAAGACAATCGCCTGTACGACCTTCTTGCCGAAAAACGGCCGGTCGAGCAGCAGAGCCAGCCCCAGTCCGAGAAAGAACTGGAGAAACAGGCTGGCAACCGTCCACCACAACGTGTTCATCAGGGCCTGTCCGAGAACCGGGTCGGACAACAGAGCCTTGTACTGGGCCAGCCCGACATAGTCCGACTTGAACGCCGAGAACTTGCGGAAGGAATAGCTGACGCCGAAGATCAGCGGAACCACCAGAACGACAAGCAGCAGGACAAGCGCCGGACTGAGATAAAACCACGGCTCGAAAGCAGCGCTGAAGCGGCGCTTGCTGCTTGCCCTTCTCTCCTGTTGCGGCGTCAATGCCGCGGTGGATTGCATTGCCATGTTTCTGGCCCCTCTTTTGCAAACAGTTCCCCGTCCCTCGCCACCGGATTCCCGGATTGGCGAAAGTCATGAGAAAAATGCCCCGGCGTTGTTGGCGCCAGGGCATCCGGTCGAGTTATTTCTTGTTCTTGGCCATCCAGGCCTGCTGCTGCTCGGTCAGGAATGCAGACCAGTCGTCCGCAACCTGCTTGGCTGTCTTCTGGCCAAGCAGCACTTCCTGGAAATTCTTCACCGATACGGAATCGTAGAAGTTGCCGAGATTTTCCAGATGCGTCGGCGGTGTCACGAACTCGAACGTCTTCGGATCGCTCAGCTCCTGGAACCAGCCCTTGAAGCTTTCCGAGCCGAAATAGGGATCCTTGTCCGCACCGTTGTGGATCGGCAAGACGCCGACATTCTTGGCAAATTCCAGATTGTCTTCCGGTGCCAGCAGCGTGCCCATCAGCTTCCAGGCGTCATCCTTGACTTTGGAGTTGGCAAACATGGCCCATCCGGCATAACCGAGTGTCGGATAGGACTTGCCGCTCGGTCCGGTCGGCATCGGCGCCACGCCGAAATCTTCCTTCTTCATCTTCTCGGCAATACCGATCAGGGCATCCGGGTCCTGGTCGAGCATGGCGCATGTGCCGGAGTAGAAGCCGGTGACGATTTCATTGAAACCCCAGCTGACACTGTCCTTCGGCGCATAGCCCTTCTTGTAGATCTCGGCGAGCATTTCGAGACCCTTGACCGAGCCCGGCTCGTTCAACGTCGCCGTGCCATCGGCATTGAAGTATGCGCCCTTGCCATTGGCAATATTCATGAACATCTGGACGCCATTGAAGCCGCCGGGACCGCCGCGCAGGCAGTAGCCATACTTGCCCTTGATCGCGGAAATCTTCTTGTTGGCTTCCATGAACTCATCGAGCGTCTTTGGCGCTTCCTTGAGCCCGGCTTCGGCAAACAGCTTCTTGTTCCAGAACATGGCGCGGACATAATAGCCGTAGGGGATCATGTACTGCTTGTGGTCGACCACGGAACCGAACTGCTTCGCACGTTCGCCGAGCGAGCCGCCGTCCTTCCATTTCGCAACATAGGCTCCAAGATCCTCAAGCTGGCCATTGTTGGCATAGAGCCCGAGCCAGCGTTCCGGCATTTCGACGATATCAGGCGTATCGCCCGCCTGAACCATCGTCAGGAATTTTTCGAAAGCCTGTCCCCAGGGCAGCGAGACCAGTTCCACCTTGACTCCCGGATTGGCCTTCTCGAAGCCCGCAATCTGCTTTTTCAGCAGTTCCGTGCGCGGCGGACTGGTGATCACTTCGACCATCTTGATGGTCGTATCAGCAAAGGCTGACGATACGGTCATGGCCAATGCCGCCATGGCACCGGCGAGAAATGTTCCCATTCTTTTTTGCATTTTATGCTCCCACTTGGTTTTCTGATTAGCGTTTTGCTTTGTCCAGGGCATTCACAAGGTCGGCCCAGAGCTCCTCTACATTTTCAAGTCCCACATGCAGACGGATGGTTCGCGGGCTGACACCGAAGCGCCCGATGGAATTGGCGTCCGGCGTCTGCTGCAACGAGGCCATCGCCGGAACGACAAGACTCTCGTGACCGCCCCAGCTGACGCCGATGCGAAACAGCTTCAACGCATCGACAAACGCCGGCACGTCGACATCCTCGGTCACCTCGAAGGAAAACAGCCCGGTGTATCCGGTAAGCGTTGCCTTACCAGGATGGTTGGAATAGGCCGGGTGAATGACACGCTCGACGTCGTCCCGCCCTTTCAGCCGTTCCGCGATGGTCAGGCCGCTCTTCATGTGGTGCGGCAGGCGCAATGTCAGCGTGCGCAACCCGCGCAGCAACAGCCATGCCTCGAAGGGCGAAAGCTTTGCGCCGAGATAGGAATAGGTGCGGCCATTGATGCGGTCGATCATTTCACGCGATCCGGCCACCACGCCAGCCACGGTATCGCTGTGCCCGCCGAGATATTTCGAGGCGGAATGCAGAACAAGATCAATGCCATGGTTGATCGGCTTCTGGAACAGCGGCGTCGCATAGGAATTGTCGATGGTGGTGACGACACCATGCTGCTTGGCCAGTTGCGCGTAATGGGCAATATCCTGCAGCTCGAACATCATGGAGCTCGGGCTTTCCAGATAGAGCAGCCGGGCGCCGGGAAGTGCTGCGGCAACCGCATCCGGATCGGAACCGTCGACATAATCGACCTTGATGCCGAGATGCGGCAACAGGCGCTCGAACAGGCGGTAGGCGTCGCCATAACAGTTGCGCACGGCGACGATCCGGTCCCCTGCCCCGACAAAGGCCAGCACGGTGGCGCTGATCGCGCCCATGCCGCTGGAGAATGCCCGGGCGGCCTCCGCGCCTTCCAGCGCCGCGATCTTGCCTTCAAATTCCATGACTGTCGGATTGTCGCCGCGTGAATAGATCGGCTGGCGTTTGCGGCCGGCAAAGGTATCGGCCATATCCGCATAGTTTTCGAAGGTGAACAGCGATGTCTGATAGATGGGCGGAACGACAGACCCGCCGGGAAATGGCTCGTCATGGGCAAGCAGTGTCGCCGCCTGGGCCATGAGGTCCTGATCATAGAAAAAGGGATTGTCGTTCATGTCTTGCTCTGTTTCCTGAGATTTGCAGCGCCGCGTCGAAGGTCATCCTCAACCGTGGCGATCAGTTTCAATGCCTCGGCGCGCGCGCCCACGGGATCACGGGCCGCGATGCAGTTGAAAAGGGTACGGTGATAGGGAAAGCTGGCATGGCCAAAGTCGCGCACGCCAAGCGGATGCTCCCAGAACCGGTGAAACATTTCATACATCGCGGCAATGATCTGTTCGAACAGCGGATTGCCCGATGTCTGGAAGATCGCCAGATGGAAATCCCAGTCTTCCTCCGAAGACATACCGGCGCGGGCATGAAAGGCTTCTTCCATCACGACCAGTTTTTTCTCGATAAAGGCGATGTCGTCATCGCTTGCCCGCTCGGCGCACAGAACGGCCGCTTCCGCCTCGAGCCCGCGGCGAATTTCCAGCGTATGCATCAGGCTGTTGAAATCATTGCCGGACGGCAGCGTGAGCGGCATGTGCAGCATGTTGCGGGTCACGGCCGAGCGCAGATAGGTTCCGCTGCCCTGCCGCCGCTCGACAAGTCCGAGTTCCTGCCAGCGTGTCAGCGCTTCACGCACGGTCGTCCGGCTGACTTTCAGATATTCCGCCAGCAGCCGCTCCGTCGGCAGGCGGTCTCCTGGCTTCAACCCTTCGCTGGCAACGAAATCCACCAATGCATTCAGCACCGCGTCGTCGCGGGATGATGTCTGCACCGGTGAAAGAATCGGGTTGATCACGAAATGCCCTGTCTAATTGGTTGGACCATTGTGCCAATTCAGCATGGAAGAGCGCCCTTGTCAAATGGCGCTTCGATTTTTTTTGAACGCTATGGCCGCAAGGCGGCAACGGGAAAAGACGCAACGCCCGCGGCGCTGCGTCTTCGCTTCCGGAACGATACCCGAAGCGGCTACACCAAGCCCTGGCTGGCTGGATCGACCGGCCCGCGGAAGGACGCGCCGGTGATCTCATCCGGCAACAGCATGTCATTGTGCGCGCGGCCGGGCCGGATCATCGGGAAACAATTTTCCAGTCTGGCGACCCGGCAATCAAGCAGCACCGGCCGTTTGACGTCGATCATTTCCTGGATCGCATCATCCAGCGCATCGGGTCTGTCGCAGCGCAGGCCGACGGCGCCAAACGCTTCGGCCACCTTCACGAAATCGGGCAAGGCTGCCGAATAGGAGTGCGCGAGACGGTTGCCGTGCAAGATCTCCTGCGATTGCCGGACCAGCCCCATATGCTCGTTGTTCAAAATGAATACCTTGACCGGTGCGTCGTACTGGATCGCTGTCGACAGCTCCTTCATGGTCATCTGGATCGATGCGTCCCCGGCAATATCGATCACGAGACTTTCGGGGTGAGCGATCTGCACGCCGATTGCGGCCGGCAGGCCATAGCCCATCGTGCCAAGCCCGCCCGATGTCATCCAGCGGTTGGGGCTCTCCACGCCGTAGAACTGCGCCGCCCACATCTGATGCTGCCCCACTTCCGTGGTGATGTAGGTATCGCGATCCCTGGTCAACGCATGAAGACGCTCGAGCGCGTATTGCGGCATGATGGCTGCGTGGTCCATCGCATAGGAGAAGGATTCGCGGGCCCGCCACCGATTGATCGTCTGCCACCAGTCCCGCAGCCGCCGCTGATCCGGCTGAACCGGCAGAGCCCGCCAGAGACGCAGCATCTCGCTGAGAACACGGCCGACATCGCCCCGAATGGCAATGTCGGCCGCGACGATCTTGTTGAGGGACGCGGGATCGATATCGATGTGGATTTTCTTCGATTTCGGCGAAAAACTGTCGATACGCGCTGTTACCCGGTCATCGAAACGCGCACCGATGCACAGCATGACATCACAATCGTGCATGGCCATATTGGCCTCATAGGAGCCGTGCAAGCCGGGCATCTTCAGCCAATTCGGCCCCGATGCCGGATATGCGCCAAGCCCCATCAGCGTCGAGGTGACGGGAAAGCCGGTCAGCTCGGCAAACGCACGCAGCGAGACTGATGCCGCCGGTCCGGATCCGATCACGCCGCCGCCCGTATAAATGACGGGCTTGCGGGCTTTCGCCAGAAGCGCGATTGCTGCCTGTATCTGCGCATCATCACCCGCTGTCGTCGGACGATAGCTCTCCCTCTCCTCAACCGCAGATCGGGCGATGTAATCACCGCTGGCAAGCAGGATATCCTTTGGCATATCCACCAGCACCGGCCCGGGACGCCCTGATCGCGCGATGCGGAAGGCCTCGTGGATGGTGGCGGCCAGATCGTTGACGTCGGTAACCAGCCAGTTGTGCTTCGTGCATGGCCGCGTGATGCCGACGGTGTCGCATTCCTGGAACGCATCGGAGCCGATCAGCGTGGTCGCCACCTGTCCCGACAGGCACACGATGGGAATGGAATCCATCAGGGCATCCTGCAAGGGCGTGACGGAATTGGTCACGCCCGGCCCCGATGTGACCAGCATGACGCCAACCCTGCCGGTCGAACGAGCATAGCCTTCCGCGGCATGCCCGGCGCCCTGCTCATGGCGCACCAGTATGTGCCTGATCGCGCTTTGCTGGAAGATCTCGTCATAGATGGGCAGCACCGCTGCCCCCGGATAGCCGAAAATGTGTTCGACCGCGTTGTCACGCAGTGCCTCGAGAACGATCTCTGCCCCGGTCATGGGCGCACGCGCGGATTCATCGGTGTATTTGCCTGTCATGGCAGTTCCTTGTTGCAATGGCTGGAAAGGGCGGGTTCGACGGGGCTGCCGGTGAAATTCGGGCGTAAAAAAAGGCCCCGTCAGGAGCCTGTTTGCCGCGCATGGGTGCTTAACGCCGGATGGTCAAACCATCCTGCCCATGCGCGATCGCACCACCACGAGAACCATTGCAATTTTCATAACTAATTTCACTAACCGGTAATGGGCGGGCCGTCAACGCCGCTCCCGGGCATATACAGCCTGGGCACATGCAGCCTGGGCGCACGCCACCGCTGCGGGCCTGCCCTGTGCACAACCAGTTTTCCACGTCTTGTCAAAACTGAAATATTAGAATATTTATATTTCAATTGAGATTTTGGCTTGCGAAACGCCAGGGGAAATCCGTCAATACGAATGGGGTAATTGCCAGAAGCGACGGGCGACAACCGCAGGACAAAAGGACAGGCAGCATGCTTACGGACGACAGAAAAACCAATGATACCGATAGAAAGCGCGACCGGACGCATCCGCTTTCATCCTCGCAGACCGCCTATGTGCAACAGCGCGCGGCGACACCGCGTGCGGCAACCCATATCTACAAGGAACTGCTCGAGGATATCATTTCCCTCCGCCGCAAACCGATGGAGCCTGTCTCCGAGAAGGACATCGCGGCGCATTTCGGCGTCAGCCGCACGCCCGTCCATCAGGCTGTCCTGCGGCTTGCCGATGACGGCCTGATCGATATTTTTCCGCAGTCGGGAACATTCGTGGCGCGCATTCCGCGCCGCGCCCTCTACGAAGCCATTCTCATCCGCAAATCGCTGGAAGAAACCACCGTACGGCTTGCCGCCGAACAGGCCGACGCCGCCGATATCAAGCGTCTTGAGGCCAGCATCACCGAACTAGCCCTGGCTGAAGCCGTCCCAGACAACGAGCTTTTCCATCAGGCAGATACGAGTTTTCATTTGCAGATCAATGCCATAGCTGGGTTTCCTGGCATCTGGAATGTCATCCAGCAGGTGAAGATGCAGATCGACCGCTACCGGCGTCTGACCCTGCCGCAACGCGGCCGCCTGACCCGCGTCATTGTCGAGCACGAAGCCATTCTCGACGGTATCCGCCGGCACGACACCGCGCATGCCGTCGAAGCCATGGGCTTTCATCTCGGGCAAATGCTCAACGAGGTGAAGGAGATGCGCAATATCAACCCCAGTTACTTCATCGACGACGAATGATGCGCGGACGGGCGCAGTACTGAAAACACATAAAGGTAAGACATGAAAATCGAAGTCAGACAGGTTTCCCATCCCGACGCCGTGCGTGCCTACGGCACGGACGATTTGCGCCGCCACTTTCTGATTGAAAGCATTTTTGAAACCGATGAAATCGTACTGACCTACAGTCATGTCGACCGTCTCGTCATTGGTGGTGCCCTGCCCGCCAGCAAACCGCTGACATTGACGGCACCGACGCCGATCGGCCAGGAATTCTTCCTTGCCCAGCGCGAAATGGGTGTCATCAACATTGGCGGCAGCGGCCGTGTGACACTGGATGGCACCGTTCATGTCCTCGACCCGCGGGACTGCCTCTACATCGGCAAAGGCGTGGCGGACGTGGTGTTTGAAAGCGCCGATCCGGCGAACCCGGCAAAATTCTATCTGCTCTCGACGCCGGCCCACGCCGCCCATCCGAGCACGCTCATCAGGCCGGAACGGGCGAAACATATCCAGTTGGGTGACCAACTGACCTCAAACAAGCGCACGATATTCCAGTACATTCATCCCGAAGTCTGCGACAGCTGCCAGCTGGTGATGGGCCTGACCCAGCTTGATCCCGGCAATATGTGGAACACGATGCCCGCGCACACCCACGACCGGCGCTCCGAAGCCTATCTCTATTTCGATCTCGCCAACGATCAGCGCGTATTCCACATGATGGGCGACCCTTCCGAAACGCGTCATCTCGTCGTTGCCAACGAGCAGGCGATCATCTCGCCCGGCTGGTCCATCCATTCCGGCGTCGGCACCTCCAACTACGCTTTCATCTGGGCCATGGGCGGCGACAACAAGAGCTTCACGGATATGGATCATATCCCCATCGGTGCGCTGCGGTGACATCGGTGACACAGCTTTTTGATCTTTCCGGCAAAATTGCCATTGTTACCGGCGCCAATACCGGCATTGGCCAGGGCATCGCGGTCGCGCTTGCCGAGGCGGGTGCATCCATCGCCGCGGTTGGCCGCTCGTCCATGGACGAAACCCGTTCCTTCGTTGAAAAAGCGGGTGCAGCTTTCCATGAAATAAGAGCAGATCTCGGCACCATCGCGCCGGTCGCCTCCATCGTCGAGGAAACACAAAAAGCCTTCGGGCGATTGGATATCCTCGTCAACAACGCCGGTATCATCCGCCGCAATGACGCCGTCGACTTCACCGAAGCCGATTGGGATGCGGTCATGGACACCAATCTCAAATCGGCTTTCTTCCTCGCCCAGGCCGCCGGCCGGCACATGATTGCCGCAGGACAGGGCAAGATCATCAATATTGCATCGCTTCTGTCGTTTCAGGGTGGTATCCGCATCCCCTCCTACACCGCTTCCAAGAGCGGGCTGGCCGGAATCACCAGGCTCCTGGCATGCGAATGGGCCGCGAAGGGCGTCAACGTCAATGCCATCGCCCCCGGCTATTTCGTCACCAACAATACGACAGCGCTCCGGGACGATCAGGACCGCAACGCCCAGATTCTGGCCAGAATCCCGGCTGGGCGCTGGGGCGATCCCTCGGATATTGGCGGTGCGGCGGTGTTTTTGGCTTCTCGCGCCTCCGATTACGTCCATGGAACCGTGCTGCCCGTCGACGGCGGCTGGCTGGCACGATAGAGCGGGAAAAGCGCCATGCATTATCAGTTCGATTTCGAAGCGCTCCTCCCCTACTGGCAAAGCTTTCTTCAGGGCGCGGTCACGACAATCGAGATGACGGTTGTCGCGGTGGCCATCGGGCTCGTCATCGGGGTACTCTGCGCAATCGCGCGGCGCAGCGCCTATCCCTGGTTGCGTCTCGCCGTCGGCATTTACATCGAGATCGTCCGCAACACGCCGTTCATCGTCCAGATATTCTTCATTTTTTTCGGATTGTCGTCGATAGGCCTGACCATGCCGGTGTTTTTCGCCTCGGTTTTCGCCATGGTGATCAATGTCGGAGCCTATACCGCCGAAATCGTGCGGGCAGGCATGGAGGCCGTACACCCCGGCCAGATCGAAGCGGCCGAAGCGCTTGGGCTCTCCCGATTCCAGATTTATCGCGACATCATTCTCATGCCGTCGATTGAACGCGTCTATCCCGCCCTGACCAGCCAGTTCATCCTGATGATGCTGTCAACGTCGATCACGTCACAGATATCGGCGGAAGATCTGACTGGTGTCGCCAACAATATCCAATCCTACACCTTCCGCTCGTTCGAGACCTACATCGTCATCGCCGCGATCTATCTCGTCATCACCTATCTGCTGCGCTTCGGATTTCACGCGATAGCACTCGCGATCTTTCCGCGCCGCCGCAAGCTGGGAACACCCCTGTGAGGACGCTGCCATGACCGACGGTTTCACCATAAATCATCTCGTCTACCTGCTGCACGGGCTCGTCTGGACCGTGGTCCTTTCCGCACTCGCTTTTGCGCTTGGCGGCGTCGCGGGGTTCTTTGTCATGCTCGCGCGCACCTCGACGATGCGGTGGCTGCGACGGCTGTCCCTCGTCTATGTCCAGATCATTCAGGGAACGCCGCTTCTCATCCTGATGTTCGTCATCTATTTCGGCCTCGGCGTCATTGGCATTGAATTGCCGCCGCTGATGGCTGCCGGTGTCGGCATGATGATCTATTCCAGCGCCTATCTTGGTGAGATCTGGCGCGGATGCATCGAATCCGTACCACGCACCCAGTTTGAAGCCGCCGAATGCCTCGCTTTGACACGCTGGCAAGTGCTGACTGATGTGATCCTGCCACAAGCGATGCGCATCGCTACACCGCCAACGGTGGGTTTCATGGTGCAGCTCGTCAAGAATACCTCACTTGCCTCCGTTGTCGGCTTTGTCGAGCTGACCCGTGCCGCGCAAGTCATCAACAATTCGCTTTTCCAGCCCTTTCTCATCTTTGGCATCGCCGCCGCCTTCTACTTCTGCGTCTGCTATCCGCTGTCGGTCTGGAGCCGTTCTCTCGAGAGGAAACTCAATGTCGGCCGCCGTTAAACTCCATGAAGTGATCAAGCGTTTCGGCTCCGTCGAAGTTCTGAAAGGCGTATCCTTCGATGTGGCACCGGGAGAAGTGGTGGCGCTCATCGGCCAATCCGGCTCGGGCAAGAGCACGGCGCTGCGCTGCATCAACCGGCTTGAATCCATTCAGGGCGGGACGATTGAAGTCTGCGGCCACCGCGTGGAATCCCCGGAGCTGAATATCCGGGCGTTGCGCCAGGACGTGGGGATGGTGTTTCAGAGCTACAATCTGTTTCCGCACATGAACGTGGCGGAAAACATCATGCTCGCGTTGCGCCGCGTCAAGAACATCGGCCGTGCCGAGGCGTTCGAGACGGCAAAATCCGTTCTCGCCAAGGTTGGACTGATCGAGAAAATCGAAGCCTATCCCGAACAGCTGTCCGGCGGCCAGCAGCAGCGCGTGGCGATCGCCCGATCGCTCGCCATGCAGCCCAAAGTGATGCTGTTCGACGAGGTGACTTCGGCGCTCGATCCGCAACTGACGGGCGAAGTTCTGCGCGTGATGGAAGACCTGGCCAAGGGTGGAATGACCATGATCGTCGTCACCCATGAAATGGCCTTTGCCCGCAAGGTCGCCAACCGCGTCATTTACATGAATACCGGCCGGGTCTGGGAGACCGGTACCGGTGACATGCTCGTACGGCCGGAAACGCAGGAATTGAAGGAGTTCCTGGCAAACGGCTTGTGACTGCAAATCCGGTCAAAACCGGTGTGACTGAATCAACTGGGAGAGAGAACATGAAAACGATGATGAAAGTGGCAGCCGCCGCCGCGGCACTCATGATAGCCGCAACGGTGGCGCAAGCTGACGTACTTGAAAATATCAAGAAATCCGGAAAGGTGCGCATTGCTGTCGCCATGGGCAGCCCGGAATACTCCTATGTCGACAGCGATCTGAAGGCGACAGGCTCCGATGTCGAGACCGCCCGGCTCATTGCCAAGGACCTCGGCGTCAAACTGGATCTGGTCGAGATTACCAATGCCGCCCGTGTACCGACCGTCCAGACCGGAAAGGCGGATATGGTCGTCTCCGCACTCGGCATTACCGAGGAGCGCAAGAAGGCCATCGATTATTCCGTTCCCTATGCCACGCTGAGCCTGATTGTCGCCGCGCCCAAGAATGTCGAGATCAAGAATTACGCCGATCTCGCCGGCAAGCGCATCGGTGTTACCCGTGCCACGACAAATGACATGGACATCACCCAGAATGCGCCCGGTGCGCAAATCGTACGCTTCGAAGACGATGCGACCCTGATCACCGCAGCCGTATCCGGTCAGGTCGACATCATCTCCAGCCAGTCGGCTGTGCTGGGCGGCCTGAACAAGAAACGCACCAGCAATCCACTTGAACTCAAATTCACCCAGAAGGAAACCAATCTGGGTATCGCTCTGCCGAAGGGCGAAAAACCGTTGCAGGATTGGCTCAACAACTGGGTAAAGACCAATTTCGCCAATGGAACGCTGCGGACTGTTTTCAAGGAGTTCCACAACCGCGATTTGCCTGACGATCTCACCTCTCGTTGATCTGAGGCGCAAAAATGCTGGATCAGGGGTGCTCGCGCGCCCCTTTTCGCTGTCCACGCCTATGCCCGCCCCTCCCCATTGAGTGCCTTGATCACCGGAATGACCGAATACTGGCCAATTTCGGCCCTGTCGGTCAGCGCGCGCAGATATCCGCCGGGTGAGCGAATTTCGCCAGCCCGCTCCAATATTGCGGCAATGGTGATGGAAGCGTTGATATCCCCCATGGTTTCACGCGCCCTTTCCCAGGCATCCGGCGAAATACCGAGCATGGAGCGGACCAGACCGGCGGTCTGCATCAGATCACGCCAATCCCCGATGTCATTGCGGGCATAATCCCGGATTTGCGGGCAGGCTTCCAGGACGGCACCCAACGGCAGCGCCGCGGTCTTCACCGGCCCGGCGGCCAAATCCCCCGGCCAGGGATCACTG
The DNA here is from genome assembly GCF_902479695.1 of uncultured Phyllobacterium sp. Taxonomy (NCBI): domain Bacteria; kingdom Pseudomonadati; phylum Pseudomonadota; class Alphaproteobacteria; order Hyphomicrobiales; family Phyllobacteriaceae; genus Phyllobacterium; species uncultured Phyllobacterium sp. The sequence continues at coordinate 32,212 of NZ_CABSQF010000019.1, forward strand.
TGCTGCGCCCGTTTCAGTTTGGCATCCAGCAACCGCTGGCGCATTTTTGACATTGCCTGGCTGCGCCCGGCTTCCGCCTTATGGTTTTCTTCCGTTTCAGGCGCTGCCGTTCGTTTCTGGCTTTTTTCGGAAGCCCTTTCAAAATGGTGGTCTATATTTGAATTCTGAATATGGTGCTCAGAAGAAGAGTCAGTGCCGCTCATTTCTTCGTTTGAAAGTGTGTCGAGATAGGCTTTTTCGACCTTGCTACGCAGATCCGCAAGCGCGTCCCGCCTTGTTTTCATGGTCTCCAATGGCAGATGCCGGCTGACACGCCCTGAGAGGGATGCCAGTTCATCCGCATAGGCTTCCCACGCGCCTGGACGTTCCTCGCTCAGTCCGGCGTCAATGGTCTTCGAGACATCGCGCAGATGGATGGTGATCTCGCTGCGGACGCGATGAATGGCGCGCGCCATGTCCCGTGCCGCGGCCGCATGTTCCCTGATTTCATCGGCGCGCAGTGCCAGGGGCGACAAGTCGAACCCGAATGCATGCTCGATTTCCCCGCCTTCCCCGCGCCGGGCATAGCGTTTGCCATTGGGGCTGTCGCGCCGGATGATCAATCCCGCTTCCACCAGCGCGGCAAGATGCCGGCGAATGGTCGCGGACGACATGCCACGCGTGCGCATGGATAGCTCCGCATTGGACGGAAACACGACCAGCGGTGCGCTTCCGTCGAGCAAGGTCTCGGGATAGAAGCTCAGAAGGGCTTCCAGCACGGCAATGGTGCGATCCGACAGGAAGAATGCCGCGCGCGCCTGCGTCAATTCCCGCAGCAGCGCCCATTTTTCCGGGTGATTGGCATCGCTACCGGCCAGTTTTTCACGGGCACGGGCTGTCTTTTCCTGCACCGCGAACATGGCATGCGACAGCGATCGCCCGCCAAACGGCGTCGTTGCAAAACGATCAGTCATTTTCTCTACCTCAAATTGAGGCAAGGGAAAGGTGTTGCCGGAACGCGTCCAACGCTTGACAAGTCAGGTAGGAAGTGATTCTCTAAAATTGCTACATTGAAGAGGGCTTCCGGAGCGGTAACGTTCTGGGGGCCTTTTTTCTTGCCGTTGTTCCTTCTCTCTGTTCTTTCCGTTCAACGCTTACACAAAACCAGAATAACGCCTGTCTCAGGCTTTTTGCCCGCTCCTGTAGCGCTGCAAAAGACCGTCTAACTCGCCAGCCACAAACTCCACGAACCCCTCGGGAACCGTGTCGGCAAAACTGATCGACCGCTCCTTTTTGCTGTTCAGAAGCTGGGCGATGAAATCACCATTGCCGTCGCGTATATGCCTTGCGGCTGCAGGATCGGCTTTGGCTGCCGCAGCTGGCCTGTTGAGCTCCAGCAACCGCTCGAACACCGCTTCAAAGCGGCCGTCACTGCCCTGCAGCTTGAAATGGTCCTGCTGCACGATCTCCTGCGCTGCCGTTCGGCCATCCGGCTTCTTCAACAGATCAGCCAGTTTGACCCAGCGCGGCCGGCCGATTTTGGGTGCAGGGCCAATGGCCTGCAAAATCGGCTTCGGAATGGCATCCACGACCTGAAGGTAACGGGTCATCTCGGCTTTGTGCAAAGCCAGGGCATCCTGCACCACCGACCGGCTGAAACCGCGGTCTATCAGGTTGCGGGCAAAGAAAGCCCGTTCGATAAAGGAGAGATCGCGCCGTTCGGCATTCTCCTTGCCCTGCGCCACCACAAGCTGGGCATCGCTCAGCTCACGGACGATCGCCTGCACAGGCAGCTTGAGTTCCGCCGCCGCCCGCAGGCGGCGATGGCCGTAGGCGGTCTGGTAGTACCCCCTCCGCTCCGGATGCGGCCGAACGAGAATGGGAACCTGCTGGCCATTCAGCTTGATGCTCTCGACCAGTTCCCTGAACGTCTCGTCAAGGCCGAAATCGTGGCTCAACCGGTCTTCGACAAAAGAATACTCAATAAGCTGGGGATCAATCTCGATGACCCGTTCCGCTCCCTCGAGACTTTCTCTAATCTTGCGGGCATCCTCCAGCTCACGCGAGATACCGCCGAGCGAAAGGCCCATAGCCTTGATGGCACCGGACGCCGTGCGCTGCTTCGGTTGCTCAGAAGGAGGAGTGTTGTCCATCGGAGCCGTATTGAGCGGCGTCGGCTCCGGCTGGGGAGCCGTATCCACCGTTCCGAAAAGAGCTTTGAGTTGATCCCTGCGGTTCTTGTCAGTCATTTGCTTGCCTCACACAGGCCGGTTCCAGGCCTTGAAAATCAGGCCCTGGATTTCAGCATTGACGGAGGACAGCGATTCAATGGCCCGGTCATAGGTTGCCCGGGTGAAACTGTCGCGTGAAACTTCATAAAGCGTCTGCTTGGTGAGGCCGGCGTCGGAAAACGCCGTCGATTTCACCACGGCCGATGTCAGCACGCGATCGCCGAAGAGCGAGCGCAGGAAGCCGGCAATCTGCTGCTGCGGCGCGTCATTGGGCTCAAAGCGGGTAATGAGATAGCGCATGAAATCGAAATTGAGTTCACCGCCCGCCTCGCGCACCACAGCCAAAAGATCCGCCGTCATGAACAGGAACTGGCTCATGGATGCCACATCGAGCATCTGCGGATGCACCGTGACGAGAACCGACGTGGCGGCGCAAAGCGCCGACAGCGTCAAAAAGCCGAGCTGCGGCGGGCAATCGATGACGACCACGTCGTAATCATCCGAGATCGTATCCAGCGCCGCCTGTACCCGGGCAAAGAACAGCTGCTGTTCGATGCTCTGCTGCGCGCCATGCTGGCGGTCGGCGAGCATTTGCGGTGTGGTGTGCTCAAATTCCTGCAGCTCGAGATTGCCGGGAATAAGATCGAGCCCGTCAAAATAGGTCTTGCGGATGATGTCGCGCATCAGGCGCCGTTCACCGTCATAGCGAATGGCCCCGTAGAGCGTATCATTGCCGGTCAGATCGAGTTCCGGCTGGTAGCCGAACAGCGCCGACATCGATGCCTGAGGGTCAAGATCGACCGCAAGGACGCGAAACCCGGCCATGGCGAGGTGCTGGGCCAGGTGCGCGCTCGTCGTGGTCTTGCCGGAACCGCCCTTGAAATTGGTGACCGCAATCACCTGCATATGTTCGTTGGCCGAGGGATCGCGATGCGGCAGATAGGTTCGGGCCTTCGGGCCGCCGGCGTCAGCGAGATGATGGCGCAGCGCATTGATCTCGGCGAGCGAGTAAAGCCGGCGTCCATTGGCACCGGTTTCCGGTTGGGGCCCCTCGCCGGCAATGGAAAGCTGGCGCAGATAGCCGTCGGAAACACCGATGAGCTTTGCCGCCTCGCCGCTGGTGAATTTGCGCAGGGCCTTCTGGGCTGTAGGCGGAAACAGTCGGTTGCGCATCGCCTGCAACTGCGCCGACAGCATTTCTGCGTCGGCAGCGATGGCCCGGTCTGCGGTCAAGGCAGCGGATGGCTGTGGCACAGCCGCCAATTGCGTGCCATCCGGTTGAGTTGTCTGTACCGCATTCATCATAGTCACGTATCGTTCCTGTGCGCCTGTTCAATAGAATCGCATCAGCGCAGGATGAGGATGCGCCGATTCGACAGAAATACCAAAAAGGGTAACGCTCGCTGGTGATTTAACGCTGCAAAACAGCACTAACATTCAGATTTACGTGTAACGCTTATATCGCAGGATACCCCTTAAAACCGTAAGTAAACTGCTGAAAGAACCGAGTCGCGTCAAGCACTTTATAGTTAACGCAAATTAACCATTAAGGCAGCGTCCTTAGCCCCATGCTGGTCACTCTGGTCGATCCCAAGACTTCAAGAGGGGTGAGACCAGCATTGCGCATCGTTATGTGTGGATCGGCGTGCAAAAATTGGGCGCCGATCGGGGGTAGTTTGGGAAGCCGTTTGACACCCTGACGACGGATATGGAGGATCAGGTCGAAAGGCAGATCATGCCGCCGTGGCTCCATGGACAAACCCTGGCCTCGCATTCTACTGTGGCGGTTACGGGCACGCACCACATGAGTCGGACGCGGGCCGCGGTTTCAGTCCAAAGGGAAAAACATGCGCATTCGGTCGATGATGATGGGGGCAGCTGCCTTGGTGGCGGTTGGAGCGTTCGCTGTGCACGCGCAGGCCGAAGGGTTCGAAAACATCGTGCTGTCCGCAAGCAAGGACGCGAACGAGACCCAGGCGACATTTGCGCCGGATACGGCCAAGATCTTCCTCTCCGCCGACCTGACCGACGAGGTGGCCTCGGGATCAAAGCTAACCGTGAGCTGGATTTCGGTGGATTCGGGCGGTGTCGCGCCGGCGAACTACAAGATCGATGAGGCCAGCTTCGAAATCGGCAAGATCGAAAACCATATCGACGCCTCGCTTTCCAAGCCGGACGCCGGCTGGCCTGTCGGCACCTATCAGGTGCAGATCGCCGTTGACGGCACGATGAAGGAAGCGGTCGACTTTTCCGTAAAGTGACCGGCGCGCGCCAGGTGGCCCTACTCCATGAGTAGGGCGTCGCCGCCCGCCATCGACTGTGGCGCGAGAAGAACGCGCGTCGGATTTACTTTCAATGCGGGCGAGCCATACTGGTCCAACCCATTGAAGACAGTGTATATTGTTAATTACGATTGAGGCCCCGAGTTGGGCTTGTTCTCATCCTGCCCTGCAAGCTCAACCTCATCTGAAACTGTGCACGAACAACTTATATTTGTCGCCAGAATGCCTGGGACGCCTGTCTGCGGCGGCGTTCGGTAAACGCCACGGCAAGAACGACCGAGGCGATTGTGGTGGCACCGACTGCGAGCAGGTAAAGCCACGGCACCGACATGGTTTCCGGCGGCGGATCAAAAACACCTGTCAGCATCCTGATGAGAATACCAGCCGTTATCACGCCCGTAACAAGACCGAATGTCAAACCTCCAAGCAGAATGATGGCGGCCTCACTCCACAAGAATGCCGCGAGTTGGGCTGGCTTGACCCCGATTGCGTTGAGAATGGCATAGTCGCGACTTCGGTCAATAAAACCGAGGGCAAGCATGAGCCCAGCCGAGACAATCGCCATGATGAGCGCGAACGCCAGTTCAATCGAGGTCAAGCCGCGAAGGTCGACTGCGGTAAGGCTGGAGCCAATCAAACGGCTGACCGAGCCAATATCCACGATTTTCAACGATGGGAACGAGCCTAATGATACGCTAGCCGCGCGCGCGACAGCGGCCGGATCGATGCTTGTACGCAGCAGCACATATTCGGCCGTCGCGTCGCCGGTAATTTTTGAGACATAGTCCATGTTTGCGACCAAAAACGAATCTTTCGGCGCAGTGGGAAACTCCCTTACGACACCGATGAATTTAAACGGGTAGGCATGATATTGATGGTCGGCCGCGTTTTGCAGGCGCAGGTTTATCGTGTCACCCGTTTTGAGCTGAAAGTCCTTTACCGTTTCCTCTGACACGAGAACCCCGTCGGGCGTTTTCAGGAGGCCGGCCAGATTGTCGGCGGCAGTTCCCGCAGAGAAAAAGGCGTCGGACAGTTTCGTCGCAGCCTGAATGCGTGCGGGATCGATTCCATATAAATCCTGCAAATCCGTGCCGACATAGGCGAAGCGATGCTGCATGGGACGCGCCACCGTGACGCCTGGAATGGATTCCAATTGCGCCAATTGGCTCCCCGCGGGTTGCAATGTGGTGCCAAAAACCGTGACATCGGAGCCGTTCGTCAGTTCGGCATCCACATGCGCCTGATCGTTGAACGTGCGATTGAAAACCGCCGTGGAGGTTGCAAACGACACCGCCATCGCGACCATGGCAATTGCGAGCGTCAATCGCCCGGCTTGTCGTGAAAGCGAGGACGATACAACCTTCGTCATCGACCCGCTCACAGGCATGACCATCGCGCGCAATATTGCACCATTTCCACGAATGATGAAGCCGCAGATGCGAACACAGAAAAGCGCAGATCCTAGCCAGAACAGGATCGGAGCGGCGAATGCCGTATAGTCGACGGCAGTCGCTGCAACTCCTTCCGTTGCTAGAACGACCTGGTAGCCATGTGCCGCCGAATGCCAGAAAATAGCTGCTGCCGACAAGATCAGCACGACATCTGCATAGAATTGCTGCCAAAGCGGTACCGCAGCGGGTTCGACTGCTTTCCGGGCAAGCTGAACGGTTCGAAGCCGGGCCGCATTCCAGGCGGGGAGAATGACCGCTGCCAGGGATAGCAGCATGCCAAAAGCCGCCAGAGCCGCGAACAGAAACACGTGCGATAAGCTCAGCGGCACATTCCCCAAGAACGTTCTGGTCAATATGAATGCCAGGATCACTCCGCCGATGACACCCAATGGACCAACAACAAACGCCTCCATCGCCGTCAACCAAAGAATTTGACGCATTGACGCACCGCGAACGCGCATTTGAGCTTGTTCACGTTTTCTGCGACCGGCACCTGAAGCGGTAATGGCAAAAGTCAGCATCACCGAAAGCAGTATTCCCGGCACGCCAAGAAACAGAAACAAAACGCGGGCATAGAGGGCATCGCCTCGCACCGCATCCAGCCGTGCTCCAAGATTGTTGGCGAGCAATGCCGAGCCTGCGACCCGGGCTTCAAGATGACGGCCGGCACCAGTGACGTAAGCATAGGCGGCATCGGGGTTTGCAGGTAATTCTGCGTGCGAAAGCTTCGCATGGAACTGCAACTTGATGCTACCGGGAGAAGCTTCTTCCTGTTGTCTGAAAATATCTTTCCAAATATTCAAGGGAAGTATCAAGACATTGTCGGGAGGTGCCTGTGGGGCCGATTGGGGAGGCAAACCTATCGATTGGAAAAGTGAATCCGCATCGGGCAAATCGACAATGCGGTCGATTTTTAGCGCCGCGGGCGACAAACCGACACGATGGATCGTAACAATATCACCTGGCTTAACGTGGAGGTTTGATGCTGTCTGCTGGGTTATCATCGTACCGCCATTTGGCGCTGACAATGAGCGGATTTCGGCAGGGAAGCTTTGGAGATAGGCGGCGTCAAATGCGAGCACCTTGCCAGGCCCGGTGGTTTGGGTGGTTCCGTCAGTCGTGGCTTCCAGGCCGGTCACGCTTGCAAAATGCGCCTCGCCCATAGCGGCAACCCTTGCGGATTCAGCAATCGCTTTCTTTATCTCTGCTTTATCGGCCGTAGCCAGAACTTCGACCTGCCAGTCAATCGGCACGCCTGCAATCGCTCTCCTGGTCATCGTTTGGGCGCTGGAAGAAAGAAAGAGGCCGAGACACGCGATCAAGCCGACTGTCCCTGCAATGCCTGCAGCGGTTCCCAAAAGCTGCAAGGGGCGGCGCGTGACAAGACCGTATACCCAAAGACCCATCATTTCACGGCACCAATTCGGCGAGAGATGGATTGTCGGTGGTCAGCGTGCCGTGTCGCATCGACCATTGTTTCTCCATGCGCTCGGCGACCCTCAGATCGTGCGTCGCGATAATAAGCGCAGTTGACGTGCCATCGATCTGTCTGAGAAGCACGTCGATCAATGTCCTTGCCGTTGCCACGTCAAGCTGACCGGTCGGCTCGTCCGCAAGGATCAATCGCGGTTGTGTTACGAGTGCTCTTGCCAAAGCGACGCGTTGGGCCTGCCCGCCCGACAACTCTTCCGGAAGCTTCTCCGCCAGCCCATCGAGCTGGAATTCAGCGAGCAAGGCCATCGCACGTTGATCAGGCAAACCCTGCCCGCTTGAAACGATCAGCGGCAAGGCCACATTTTCAAGAACCGTCAGAGCGGGAAACAAACTTTGTGATTGAAAAACATAGGTAATTTTCTCAGGCCGCAGGGTATCTCCGGCACCGAGCGCCGGCCAGGTGACAATCCCTCGGGTGGGCCGGTCAAGGCCGCCCAGCAGATAGAGGAGTGTAGACTTGCCGCTTCCGGAGGGGCCTGTAAGCGCAATCCGATCCCCGGATATGATCCGGCACGATGACGGCTGCAGGACCGTGCTCACGCCGGATGTTCCGTCTGGAAAGTCCCTTGCAACATCTTTTGCATCGACCAGACACTCAGTCATGGACCACCTTCCCGTCCCTCAATCTGAGAACACGATCCGCGATACCGGACATTGCATCGCTATGGGTCGCAACGAGCGTTGATTTGCCGGCCTGTCGCCGCTTTTTGAAATGCTCGATCAGGTGCGATTCAGTTTTTCTGTCAACTTCAGCTGTGGGCTCGTCGGCGACAAGCAGCACAGGATCTGCCGCAAGTGCTACAGCCAACCCTGCGCGAGCCGCCTCCCCCCCGGACAGCTCATTCGGATAACCATAGGCACGATGCCGCAGATCGACTGTCGAAAGCAGCATTTCGATGCCGTTCATGTTTGCCATGCCTGCCAGGTGCATCTGAAGTTCGATGTTTTCGGTCACGGTGAGGTGCGCAAGAAGGTTCGGCACCTGTTGCAAAATGCCCAAACGCGTCGCCCTTATGGACGCTCGAAATGCTTCGGAGCGCCGCGTGATCCTCTCACCGGCAATGATGACGTAACCGCCGTCCGGTTCTTCAAGGCCTGTCAGGCATGACAGCAAGGTCGATTTACCGCTGCCCGATGGTCCGGTAACCGCAACAATCTCGCCATGCCCAACCTGAAGGCTGACGCCACGCAGTGCCGCCGTTTCATCATCCCCATTGTGGTAAAATCGGTACAATTCATGGGCTTCGATGAGCGGCATGTCATTGCCAGCGAAACGATTGGGACATCATGCGCCATTGATCTGCATTGTCCGCTCCAAATGGTGCATACAGATCGAGCTCGGCAAGCTTTCCATTCCTGAAGTAAAGGTAGCGTCTGTTCTCAAGCCGAACCTGTTTGTTCGTGACCGCGTTTGGCTCGGAATCTGACGTGTATGAAATCAGGATGGCATTGCCACCAGATACCTTTACGGCGCGAACGCCAGCGACCTTGACCGCCTTTCCAGCGGCCTCCATTTTGGGAACATAGTCTCGCTTTACGGATTCTACCGAGGGCGGCGAAGCGGCGGCGGAAACCATAACCACCACGCCGTCCAATTTATCAGTAAAGCTGACGCCGTCCGGTCCGTCCTTTCTTGCCCATCCTTCGGGAACTTTCAAAGAAAAGCCGAGAGCCGAGCGATACTCGATAAAGACTTGGGTATCGGGGATGTCTCCGGGCGGATTCTTTTCCGTCGCAGAATCCTCAACCTGAGGTACCGATGCCGAATGCGCTGCCGGCAATGTTAAGCAAGATGATGTGACAGCGGCTGCGAGCGCCAAGGCGATCGTGACCGCAGGGTGTTTTTCGAGATATTTGTACATGGTCATTCCTTCGTGCGCGCCACCATGCGCCATCGAAGACCATAAACATCCAACTTTACGACCGCTTCGCCGCTACCATACGGTTCCGTAAGGCGATCGACCATACGCACAGCCGATCAGCTTAGGGACATCGGCTATTCCGAAGACAATCGGCCCATACTCGAGGTCAAAGCAGGTCTGATGACGAAGTTGATGTTGATGCGGTAGGAACCGCCGAACTCCACTGCGCGGAAGTACCAACTGTTGGTCTGTCTCGGCCTCACTCCGTGACGATACGAGTCTGGCGAAACCAGTCGAATTGGCCGTATTTCCAAGCAAGGAAACAGAATGACAAGAAAGCACCTCCATGAGGTGGCGACATTTCTATCAACGCTTCACCTACGCTTTTCGATACTAAAGGCGTGGGCATGAAACTGGCCAAGTGTACTGGTCTGCTTTCGGGCCAGACGAGGGCGGTAGCGGACAGAAAAATAGGTTTCGTCAGATAGGCTCCCGGCTCACGCCAAGTGCTGTCGCGGTGCCTCGCCAAAGGTACGGCGAAATGCATGGCCAAACGCACTTTGAGATGTGTATCCGACACTCGCCGCCACGTTGCTGACGCTGGAATGACGTTCAGCCAGTGCAGCACGGGCGCGCGTCATCCGCCAGTTGCGCATATACGCAAACGGTGCCTGTCCTATGCGGCGGGTAAAAGTCGACGAGAAGGCCGCCCGCGACATACCCGCCTCAGCGGCCAGGGCGGCAACGGTCCATGGGTGTGCGATATCGCTGTGGAAGCTTTGGATCGCACGCCCGATGCGTGGGTCCGCCAGCGCGCCAAGCCAGCCGCTGGTCGTTTCGGAAGCCGCGGTGAATGTGCGAATAGCATGGATCATCAGAACCTCCGCCAATCTGGCTGTAACAACCTCGTGTCCCATAGCGGGCCGCTCGGCCTCCCCGTCCAACAGGCCCAGAACCGCCGTGATCGCTGCGGCTCCCATTGACCTGCCAGAGACGTGCATGAACGCCGGCAGCATATCGAGGAGGAAGGATGCGTTCCCGGGCGTAAAGGAAATGCCGCCGCCAAGCGTCACCGTCTCGTCACCCCCCACGCACACAAGGTCGTTCCCTTCGGCATACAGGCCCGAACCGTCAATCGGCACCAGCGTGGGATCGCTCGCAATCACATAGGCCGTGCGGCCGATTAAACAGCAGTCACCCGCTTCGATGCGCTGGGGCGCGGTATCGGGCAGCAGGAGCCAACCGGCCCCACGCAGCACGGCGACGAATTTCAGGCGTTCGAGCGCGGGAAACGCCAGCGCCCAATCGCCCGAGCCCTCAAAGCGGGTCCTCCGGGTCGCCCGCGCATCGAGCACGGTGAGCACATCTGATAGCGGATCAAAGGTTCGAGACGATTGCGATAAAATCATGGCTTTTCAAGCATAGTACGTCTAGCGCACTTTTTCTATAGTTGTGTGGAAGGAGACCAACATGACCATAGCAGGCAAAGTAGTGGCGATCACCGGCGCTAGCAGCGGCATCGGCCGCGCGACCGCAATTCTTCTGGCGGAAGCAGGTGCCACAGTGGTGCTCGGCGCGCGGCGCGAAGACGTCCTGACGGAGGTCGCTCGGGGCATCGCTGCCGTCGGGGGCAAGGTTGCCTACAAGGTGACTGACGTGCGCGTTCGTGCCGATCTCGAGGCGCTTGTGGCGCACGCGGTGGAGCATGGAGGCAGGCTGGACGTCATCGTCAACAATGCCGGCATCAGCCCTATTTCACGCTTTGACGCCCTGCGTGTCGAAGACTGGGACGCCATGATCGACGTAAATCTGCGCGGTACGCTATACGGCATCGCCGCCGCGCTGCCAATCTTCGCAAGCCAGCGCAGCGGGCATGTCATCAATGTGGTATCAACCGCCGGCATCAAGATTGTGCCAACGATGGGCGTCTATGCCGCGACCAAGAATGCCGTACGGACGATCAGCGAGACCCTGCGGCAGGAAGCTGGACCCCATCTGCGGGTTACCGAAGTGTCGCCGGGTATGACAGCGACCAATCTCACCGACTCGTTCACCGACACAGCCGTCAGGGATGCCATCGCAGCGCGGATTGGGGACATCGCCATCCCTCCTGCAGCGATTGCGCGAGGCATCGCCTTCGCCATCGATCAGCCTGACGACGTGGACGTCGGCAGTATAGTCATCCGGCCGACAGCCCAGGATTGAGCATCCGCGTCCCGATGCGATCACGCTTGGTTACTCTGCCGGTTGTTGCTGGGAGCCGACGAGAGCCAGCTGCCGAGATACCAAATGCCCTCCAACCACCACAAGGGCCGCACCGATAGTCGATATTTCACCTCTCACAAAAGTCGTTGTAAGCGCGCTTAGCGGACTCTTTATCCGAATCCTTGATTATAAGACCGCCGAGAGCGAAATAGTCATACTTCTCCTTTGCCTCCCTTGGGTCTCGATAGACGGCTCTGCTTCCAGAATCGTCGATATAAACTGAGACACTCAACCATATTGCTTCACCCCATAGTATTGGAGCTATCATGCGAAATAAAACTGAACAGGCAGCTATCGTACTACGGTGCTTCGCCGGGACTTCCGTCTTTTGTAGCAAACGTCGCCACTTACGGTGACCAATCCAGATACAATGCTTGTGGCGCATCGCACCTGATATCAGTCGCTCAAAACCCCGTGCTGCGCACCAGTTTCAAAAAAAACGAACTTTGGGTCTCCCACCCCGTCCTCTTCTCACCCTGTCAAATCCGTACTGCGTCGGTTCAACTGCCGTTTTCGCCGATCATCCGGGAACTAGGTCTGAAGCGCGAACATCTCGAGATAGACGATCCGATATTCGCGCGCTCCGTTGTCACCAATTGCCTCGTGTTGATCGGTGGGACGTGGTTCGCGCTCGGCAATCACAAGCCGGAAGCGTTCGCCATCTTTTGCAGCGCGGGGCAGAATGACGTCATAGCTTGCGATCTCCGGCATGAGGAGTCCTGACAAGAGGTTGCCGCTTGCTGTCAACTGCAGAAAATCCCTCTGCTGACGCAGGGTTTCTGCAGACGCAGCGCGCTTGCGGCTCACGACCTTAGTGCGCTGGCGCTGAGACACCTTGACCACCTGAGCGCCTTGCAGCGGCTCCCAACCGAAATCTTCGTCTGCGGCTTTTTCCAGGCGTTCGACAAGAACCTCGATTTGAGAACGAGCCTGCCGGCGTCGCGCGCCGAACTTCTGAAACATGCCGACGAAGGGAATTCCGAACAATCCAACGCGATAATGAAGCGGATCCTTGCGAACCAGGGTTGCCAAACGATCATTGGTGAGCTGGACAATCTCTGTAATGGCGGATGGCGACAGATGCGCCCCGGGAGCAGAGATCGGTTGATACCGTGCGAGCGCCAGCCGAATGAAGGGCATGTAGCTGAGCCCGGGATCAAGGACGATGTCTGCAAACCAAAGTTGACGCTCCGCGTCAAAACCCACCAAATGCGGAGCAACCTCCACGCGTACATCTGCCGGGGTGCCCGGCATAGGCAGCTGTGTGACCGGAAGTTGTGCGGCGGGCAGTTCACCTTCCGATTTCGGAAATATCGGATCAAGACGATCCGGTGCGATCGGGCCTTGATAAACTGCTGCCGGAAACCGGCTGCGAGCCGGTGATCCATCGGCCAAGCTGTTGTGTTCAGCAGTTGGATCACCGCCCCACCGCGTCACAAAACCTCCAAGTTTCGTATCAACCTCCGCTGCAGCCATTCCTGTGGGAGGCAAGATCACACCAAGCATCTCCATTGCGCCGGTTACCAGCCAGGGTCGCCTCAAATAGACGCGCAATCCGCCACCATCCCGGTAACTGCGTTGCTCATTGCCGTCGGTTACCCGGGTCCAGCCAAAAGTCGGGATAACATAGACAATATCGGGAGCTGGCGGTGGCGCACTGTTCGGCACGAAACCGATCACTTCGTCGGACGATACGATCAAATCGGCGGCATGCGTTGGTTCGCGAAGCGCTTCCGGCATGAACTGTGCAAAGCGTGTTGTTGCAGCAAGGGTGTATCCGACACGGCGATAACGTGTGTCGGGGAAAGTGTGCGCAACTTCATCTTTCAGAAAAACGCGGTGCCCTGGAGGAGACCTGCCGGGTGCCTCCAGCCGTGCAAGCTTGAGTTCAGCGGCATGGCCACCGCCGACATGCCAACGCGGCAATGGTTCGGTCACGTCATCGACCGGATCAAGCCAGTGACCGGAAAGATCCAGCTTCTCCGTGCTGAGGCTGTCAACGGGCGTAGCGAATCCAATTGCACACGCTGTCTTGCCAACTGCCCGACCGATCACCAGAGACTCTATCGCGGGGCGCACAAGCGGTTTCTGAACGGCATGAACGAGGTCCAGATCGCGCCACGGCGTTAACATCCAGTGTCGCCCCTCAACCGCGCGCTCTTCCAATGCCAGTTGTTGATCAGGCTTTGCGTGCTCGATTCCCCACTGATAAATACCCAGCAGCGCAAGATCCTTGCGTTCGAGTGCATGGCTGAGGCGCACACGCACATGTTCGCCTTTCTCCAACGGGACGAACAATATCCGCTGGGCAGGATCAAAATTTGAACCACGCGGCCCCTCGCCGATTGCTATCCGAAAAGAGCTGGCATCCGGCCATGCCGATCCAGGCGAATAAAAGGGAACCTCCAATGTTTCCGTACTGCCGTCGCCATAGCCCGCAATGCGCACGCGGCAAACACGGGACAGCGGGTCAGGCAGAAACGGCAGCGTAAACACCGCTTCAGCGACGGGGAATCTTTGCTCGCTTGCATCTGCGGCAAGAGTAGCAAGCTCACCATCGCGAGCGACAAGGAGATTGTATGATACCGGATCCAACCGGCCACCCGTATCCAGCATGCCATGCAATTCTGCCATGCGTTGAGAGCCCGACGGCGGCACAACATGGCGGGAGGCCACTTCGGCGGTTGGTACCGCATTATCGCCTTCCGTCACATTGAACGTTCTGATCGCCGCAACCTGAAGGCTCTCTCCGTGTAACGGTGGAAGCAGATCTGGTGCGCCAACCAAAGCAAAGTTCGGAGCCTCGACCGGCTCGAATCTGTAATAAACCGTTGGCGGAGTTTCGATACCATTCAACGTCGTTGCATTCTCGTCCAACGAGCGCGCATTGCCCGCAAGATCGACAGTACGCATCCTGACCTGGTAGCTTTGACCGAACCGCAACGACGGCAAAGACCTTGCTGTGGCAACATGGTCAACCTCTAATGGCAAGCCGGGCGGCGCAAGGCTTTCCGGATCACCAACCTTATCGGCAGGATCAATCGCGCGGCCAGGACGCGGCGCTGTCAGACTCCATCCATCCCAGCTAAGTATCGCCGCATCGACCTTCAACAGATCAGGTTCCGAACCGTCCGCAGACCCTGATGCGGCCAAGCGCACATTTCCCTCGTCATCGGCAACCTGCAATGTGGAATTGTCAACGAGAAAGCGATAGGTGCTGATGCGCCGGCAGAGTGAGCGCCAGGCCCCTCCTCCCGTCGATACGTCGGCCCGCACGCCGCGCAACAAGTCTTCCTGAAACAGCACAATGGGTTGGTTGGCCGCAAGCTGGCTCTGTATTTTAGCGGACTGATCGAAGGCCTCCTCAAGGGCATAGCCCGTTCCGTCACTGGCAAGAACAATACCGCCTGACCGCAGTGCCGGGGCGCCAGCCCTGTCGGGCTCGGGTGCGACCGGATCCCGGCCGTCGAGTGACTGATTGCCAATCTCCAGCTCGCGCCGGTCAGTATTGGCGATGTTGATGGCGAACTGCCGAACCTTGAGCGCCGATCCATTGACATCCACTTCAACAAGGCTGCTGTCGCCAAGCAAGACGTATCCGTCACTGACCATGGGGGTGCCCGCAGGGCGCGGCGCTGGCGCGAAACGGTCATCGTGCAAGATTGTACGCGTGGCGGGAAAGATGTCGGGCAATGTGCTGACCGAATTGGTTTTTTTCCAATCGACAATCAGCTCCAGCTGGTCGTCGACATCCCTTGGGAAAACATCGCGCGGCAGCAAGAGATCAAGCCGAAAACCGCTCGCGCGCAGAAGCCTGGGATGATGCGACAGAAGGGAGACGATACGGTGGAAATCAATATCCTCCCGGAAAGCGCCAGGATCTGGCAGAGGAACCAAATCATGTGTCTGCCATGAGACGTCCTCGCGAGGATCGTCTGGTCCGGCCTTCAATCTCGTGTCTGTCCGAAGTCCGGATAGCGGCGTGTTATACGCGTTGGCCAAGGCAAAGCGCCCCAACCGCGTACCGTTCAGTGGAGATCGGTTCGCCGGGATTCGCTCGCGGCGGCGAGACCGCAATAGCCTGAAAACGTCGGCCGCGCGCGGCTCACCTTTACCACCTATACCTTCAAGCTGCCCGAACCATGAAAGACGCGACGGGAGTTCATCTTCGCATTTTGCCGCCATCGTGCCATAAATCTCGGCAATATCCTTTGCGAGCGCCACGGCTGGTGACGTCAAAACGCTCGTATTCTGACGGTCCTCAAACTGATGAGCGCGAACGAATGTCTTCTCATCAAACAGGCGTCGCTGCACATTGACCTCCGGCAACGTCTCGAAGACGGCCTCGGTAATGTTGCCGTTAAATCGTACAGCGAGCTTTGCGGCAGCAACCCGCGCGGCCCAATCCAGAAAATCAGGAAACAGCTTCAATGGTTCTCCGGGCGTTGCCGTCGTCACAAGGCGGGGAGATACGAGCACGGACAGGCGCAGGCTCTTGCGATCGGCTGTGGTGCCGTTTGGAAGCGCCGTCCAGATCAACTGTTGTGTGCGATCGACCATTTTGGGACCTCCTCAGGCAAAAGCGTTGGCATAAGCGTGCCAAACAGCAGGGGTAGGTACGAAGTCTATGAAACGCGGATCCGATTCTGAGCCCGCAAAACTGCGTTCAACAACGACGCTCGCACTGACGGAAAAGAAAGCAATATCAACTTCGACGGTCAAAACGGCCTGGCCCTTGACCACGGACGTGGTGCCTTGCTTGTAATATCCAAGGGACAAGTTGAGGATGATCGACACGGAGATAAGGCCCAACGCCTGTACCTCTCCGCCCATTTCAACATAGCCCTTGAACACCGTAAGCCGATCGGGCTCGTTCCAGTGGAAGTACAAACCGCCTTTCACATAGATGCCACCGGAGGCAATGCCGAAATCAAGTTCAGCAAAAGCACCAAACTCAAGTGCAGCCTCGATTTCCTGAATGCCTTTGGAGGTCATCCCGAGCATGACAAAACCGCCGCCGCCAAAGAGAGCGACCGTCAACTGAAATGGATTCTGCCTTTCGGCAAAACCGAATTTGAAAACGAGCGGACGGCCATCGAACGGCAACTGAATCGCCGCAAAAATCATGATGTTCTTGAGCGTGAAAACACCCAGAACGACGCTTGGAACACCGAATTTTCCGCCAACCGTCAAGCCGCCGTTCTCAAGTTTTATGATCGGTTTAAAGCCAAAACCGGGTTTGGAAGAGCCGCTTCCACCGCCACTGCCTCCACTGCCGCCGCTACTGCCTCCACCACCTCCGGATGAGGATCCGCCAAACGCGGATCGGCGCAGCGTTTCAAGAAAAGCGAGCGGGCCACCGAACATGATTGGATCGGTACCAGCCAGCTTGGGATCAGGTTCCATTCCCTTCGCGGTGCCCGCCTTGAAGCTGAACGAATCGAAGCTGACGATGATCGCTCCGAAAAAGTCGAATTTGAACCATGTGAGCTTGGCTTCAACATAGGCCTCGGGGTCCTTCAACCCGGCGTCGCGGGCGTAACTGCCTGGCCCCGAACCCACCTGATCTGCCGCGGATTTGGGTTTTGCGACTTGCAGATAGGTTATGGTTGCCGCCTTGACGTCAAAGGTGGATGTGCCACGTTGATTCATCTTCAAGACAAGGACCTTGTCGGGAAGCGTGGCGACATGGTGCTCGAAGCTGGTTTCAACCTGTTCCTTCGTGCGTGTTGTTTTGAGTTGTGGAATATGGCTGGCCTCGCTCATGACCAGCGGCACGAGCAGATCCTTCAGATCGATACCGCCAAAGATTTTGGCTGATGGAAACCATTTGTCCGGCTGAAAACTGCCGCCGGCAAATGTCGCGGAGTCTCCCGTCGCTGTGCCTCCGACATGTCCAAACTCCTGTGACAGGCCGACAACCCCGAAGGTCGGTTGGACGAAGCCGCCGGATTTGTCCGATCTTCCGCCGCCGCCAAGATCTGCAACCAACGACATGTCTTTGGCTGCAAGGAACAATTTCCCGGCATTGGAGCCACCAAATCCTGCACCCAGATAGTGATCGGCATACTCGAAGTTTCCAAGCCCTTCACCGCCGGTCATTTGCGCGATTTCGGTGGACTGAAGACGCACGGTCGCAATCAGGGGATAGCAACGTGGACCGTTGCCACCCTTCCAGCCGGGCACGTCTTTCACGCGGAAATGCAATTCATCAATCGGAAAAGTAACCGACCCTGGACCAGGTGCCAGCTGCAACAATTGTTTCTGCAGATCGGCCGACGTCCGGCCGGGAACCGCTTGGTCGGGGCCATTGTATTGACCTGCTGCGCCAGCAGTTGGCTTGGCTTCGGAAACGAAGTGAAGCGGCAGATCAAAGCGGGCAACGTTCCCTCCCAGATCTACCGCCTTGATTGTAAAACGGAAATCCTCTTGTTTCCCGGGAGCGACCACAATCTGGGGCCAAAAATCCTCCTGGTCCGAAGGGGGCGCGAGATTCGGAGTCTGTTTGGTGAGGATTTCAACAGACGTGAATGGGAAATCCCGTCCTGCGTGAGGTTGCCCCGGCAGGGGATATGCCCGAACGGATTCGATCAACAGAATGCGCAACCTCTGGCGAAGCACGGCGATACGGCCACCGTCAGGGCCCGTTTGAAATCTACGCTCGGTAATCTTCAACACCGAAGCACGATGCCCAAGCGGCATCAGCATTCCCACGCGCAGGACTTCGACGGCATAGTCGCGCCCCATCGCAGCATGGTGCACCCATTTGATGAGCGAAAGCGGCAACCCATTCGGTCCGACAGGCCGCGTCATCCAGGTTCCGTCAACATCCAGCCATCCGCCAAGCGACGTGAGCATCAAGCGATGGGCAGAAGCAGGAATAGGTTGATAGGGTTTGCTCGAAATGGGCAACAAAGCCGTTTCGTCGGCCGTCAGCCGAACGAGGTCTGCGCGATCACCTCCCGAGAGCGACATCTGAAAAGGCGGCTCGCTAGCGGAAGGATTCGGGAAATCGGGGCTCCAGATCGCAGAGATTGAAATGTGGGCTTCCGTCGCATCAACGCGTTTTGCCCGCTGGGTCGCCCCAAGCCGGCTGTGCCACAGTTCGACACGCCGGTTTTTCTCGCCCCTGACAACGGGGCTTTGCGCATGAGAGAAGCCAACATCATCCTCTATCGGCGACAACAACAGCCGATAGGGAATTTCGAGCGCCGTCTGATTGTAAGCGGGTTGCCTGGGATAGAAGAGAAGCAATAGCCCAGGAATGACTCCGACCAGGGAACCGACATCGTTCGAACCCGCGAAACGTTCTGCGAACGCATCCACGAGTTGCAACTCCGCCGCATGCTGAGCCTGTTGAACGTCGGATGCACGGATACCCCGGCCGGATAGCAGGCTCTCGACAACGGCACCGACATGCAGCGCCGCCTCGCGTACAGATTGCGTCGTGAGAGCATCAGCGTTCTGAGCAGCACGACGCACCGTGCGCGCGATATTGATGGCCAAATCGGGTTTTGCCTTCATGACGGGAGCAGTTCGACTTATTGCAGCCAATGAAGAGAGCACTACCCGGTACGATGGAGACAGAAAGGAGAGACGCGGCGGACTCAGCGGCACGCGCGCAAGCGGCCAGGACGTCATGGCATCGAGAAATCCGGCAGCCGAGGCGTCCCAGTCGGTGGTTCCGCTCGGGAATTGATAGACAACCCGGCTCCGTCCTGCCAACCGGAGCGCTGCTGGCAAATCATTCGGTGCGAGCGCGCTTGGTGTCTCATCAAACGATACATCCGCGAATACTTCTTCCGCAAACGCTTGCGGTTGATGGCAGACGGCGAGAAAAGCAGGCTTTTTGCCATCAAGCGGAGCAATTCTACGTCCGCCTGCTGCGCTTGTGATTGCGAGATTGTACAGCTTAAGCGTCAATATAACGAGATCATCCGCCCGCCAAAAACGCAGTTGAATTGGGACTGGATCAATCAGTCCCGGTATCAACCCCGCGATGATGGGGTTCAACTCACGAGCGCCAAGCAACCAAGAATTGCTCTCCACCAGTTTTACTGTTTTGATTTGACTAGCCATTGAAACTCTCCCCCCTGGAGGTTCTGCTGGCCTAAACATGCGCTCTTTTCTTCAAGTTATCCATACAGAAAGCGCTAAGAAATATTGGCTAAGCCATTTGCAGAATACTCAAACGTCAATATCTGCCACGGCGCATAGAGTTAGTTTACAAAACCGTGAAGGATTGACAGGACGCCAAGTTCTACTTCTGAACGCAGCGAAACAATCAATCCATCGTTTTGCGCATCACGTTGGTCACGTTCTCGCAATTGACCGCAGCTTGTCTCACACATGCTCCCTTGGGCGGTTTCCAATCTGGTCCCCTTGCATTTTTCTGCGTAAGAAAGCTAGGGCCACTTCGGAAGCATATTGCGATCATTTTCGTGCGGGTTATCGCAATTTGGCGTCGGCAGAGTTACACCCTTTGTGACCCGAGAACGCTTCCATCATCGATATAAGCGTTGATTTCCACACTTGGCCGATCCAGGGCGTTGCCGAACCAGCACAAATCCGGCCGTTTCCACCCATCGCCTATCGCGCGATTACATGTGTCTGCAGGACCTGATCGTTGTCGGAGACATGGCTCTTTGATTTCGTATTATTCCTGTCGTGCCCTCTTCATAGTCTCAGCGCCACGACATTGAAGGAAAAACAATGAGCCCTCGTCAAAATGCGATCCAAGAGATTGCGCAGCATATTCTTGTGGCGAGCCAGGGGATTGATCATCCCTACAGAATAGCAATAAATGGTCGAACAGTTGCTGGGAAAACCAGTTTCGCGGACGATGCGCGCGACTGGCAGGCTATAACGAGCTTGATGTTGGATCCATTGGGTCCAGATGGCGTTCGCATGTACCGAATCCAGATATTTGATCTGAGGGCGGATGTTCCCTTGCATGAATTGCCTCTGGAGGCTCCGTCCGACGCTGTTGTGATCTTGGATGGGACATTTCTTCAACAGGAGGAATTGGCCGGCGGCTTCGATTTCATCATCTTTGTCGACGTTACCACGCAAGAATATCTTGCACGCGGCGTGAGCCGGGACAGCGCTCTTCTCGGCGGTCCCGATCAAGCGGGAATTGTATTTGAAGAGCGATATCCAGGCGCTTTTGAGATTTATGAGAAAAGGACCGATATCAGGTCGACCGCCAAAATATCATTGTGGAGAATTCCGACTTCGCGAATCCCAAATTGACATTGCGAAGAGTGCAATCGCACCCGCCGCCCGCTGATTGAAGGAAACGCCGCTTTGTTGAAGGGTTTTCAGGCGGCCGTTGCTCGCAGTAAGTTCAGTATCGCATTCTTGAGCTCTGCAGGGCCGCTGATCAGCATATCGGCTCCTGCCAAGTCGAGTTCCTCCCGGCTGCCGTAACCCCAGGTCACGCCAATCGCTTTCATATTGTTCGCATGCGCCCCGGACACATCGAATTTACGATCGCCCACCATCAGGCATTTATCCGGGTTCAGCTGGTTCTCTGCCAGAATATACGCGATCAACTCGGGCTTGTGATCTGTCACAACACCCGGTTCTGAACCGTAAATTCCGGCGAACAAGCGGTTCTGTTCAAGATTTTCCAGAATCCTTCGAGCAAAGAAGACGCGCTTTGATGTCGCCAGAAACAGGTTCATTCCCTCATTGCGAAGGGAATTCAGTGCGGAAGGAATCCCATCATAAAGCGTGCTCATCAGAAGTCCCCGAGCGCTGTAGTCGCTGCGGTAGGCATCGACCGCATCAGAGATGCGTCCGTCGCCATAGGGTTTGAGCAGATATCCCATCACCTCCTCGATGGGAGGTCCGATCAACGATTCAATATCCATAACCTCGGGCGGCTCGTGTCCGAGTGCACGCAGGGCGGCACGACAGCTGGACACAATGCCGGGTTGCGAGTCGATCAGTGTGCCGTCGAGGTCCAGAAGAATGGAAAGATCAGAATTCGGCATTTGGATTGGATTTCCCCTCGCTTTGTCTTGTTGTATCTTTAACGGACCCCGGTCGTCATCCCCAATTCCGATCCGCTTGGCAGCAACAGCGATCACAGATTTCAAAACACCGCAGGTTCAAGTTGCGTTTTTCGTCTGAGTGTTCCGGCAATCAGGTGCACGCACACCGCAGCAAAGACAATCAGCGCGCCCATTATCGTGCTTGCACCGGGTGTTTCATTGAATGCGAGCCAAACCCAGAGCGGCGCTAGCGGAGCGTCCAACGATCCAATCAAGGCCGTCTCGATTGCCGGAAGATGCCGGGCACCCAGTGTGAACAGCGCAAGACCAACGGCTGAATTAACAACACCAAACAGAGCCAGGATCAAAAGCTCATGACTGGCAATGGCAAGCGGATCACCGAGCGGCCAACACACCAAACCACTGAGCAAAGCCGACAGACAGGCGGCCGGCATGATCGGGATATTCTGATACCGCCGCGCGATAACCATCATGATGGCCATACAGACGGTAAGTCCAAATGCCAGGACGTCGCCCAACAGTCCGCCTTCCACGCCGAATCCCATCATCAGCGCCACACCGGCAAGGGCAAACAAACTTGCAATGATGGCGCTGCGTGTGGGTTGTTCATTCAGAACGAGCCAGCTCAAACCCGCGGCAACGAACGGAACCGTGGCGTAAATGACCGCGCCATGGGCGACGGTCGTGTGCCTGAGCGACGTGATGAAAAAGATCATTCCAATGGCGGATACGGCCGCGAACATCCATCCCGGCAAACCCATCGTTCGAAACGCCAGCCAACTCTTTCGACCTTCCAAAGCGAAAATCACCAATGCAATTGCAATCGCGCCGAAGATGCCGCGCCACGCCAGCATCGTCCAGCTATCCAGTTGAATAAGCCGTGTGAAAAATCCTGCCGTGCTCCAAGCCACCGCAGAGCCCGTAACAAACACCAGTCCCAGTCGATATCCCGCCGCACTCATCGATCCGCCTTTGATTGAACAGAAACAATATAGGCCCACTGCTGACATCCTGGTGTCAGGAAACAATGAGATTTGAAATTGGATCTCTCGTTGCCCAATATGGCTTCCTCTTGCTCCGTATCGATCACCGTCGTTCCGTTGGACAATAAGCGCATGATGCTGCACACATCACGCACACAAGCAATCATGCCGTGAACACCGGGGCCTTAAATGTTCTTCCTGATCTCCAAAGTGGCGGGCTACGTGGTCCTGCCGTCCAACATCATCGGGCTTCTCGGTATTTCGGGCATATTCGCCCTGATCCTAGGGTTTCGCAGGACAGGTCTGTCATTTCTCGTGATGTCAGTTGCGCTACTTGCAATCCTTGGCTGGTCTCCTGCAGGACCAGCAGCCCTACTGCTTCTTGAGAACCGCTTTCCACAACCCAGCATTACAGGCCCAGTTGCCGGCATCATCATGCTCGGAGGCGCTGTCGACACACACATAACAGCCGGACATCATAGCCCCGCTTTGAACGAGGCAGCCGAAAGGCTGACGGCAACGGCCGAACTCGCCCGGCTTCATCCTGATGCGCGTGTATTGCTGTCCGGCGGTGCCAATCATCTTGTCCACGACAACTCCCCGACGGAATCGCAGATTGCCAAAGATGTGCTTGTCTCTATCGGTCTAGCTGAAACCCGCATCAGCATTGAGGAGCTTTCGCGCAACACATGCGAAAACGGATCGGAAACCGCCGCAGCGTTTCAAGCCGAGCCAGGGGAACAGTGGCTGCTGGTGACTTCGGCGAGCCACATGCCACGGGCCGTTGCGTGTTTTCGTGCTGCCGGTATGAACATAACTCCCTATCCCGTGGATTATCGCACCCGCGGAAGTGCAGATTGGCTCAGACCCGTTTCGACCATTGCCACAGGTCTTGCCGCATCTGATCTTGCGATGCATGAATGGCTGGGGTTGATCGTTTATCGTGTCCTTGGTTTGACCGAGGAGTTATTTCCGTCCCCTCGGAACCCGGTGTAGATTCGATCGCGGTCTCGATTGGCTGCGATAGAGGAACCTATGCTTCAGCGCCCGTTTTTCCCGGCTTCAAGCTGATGGGGCCTTGAACGAATGTGCTTCGCGGGCGGTTTTTCCAGATTATCCGATGTATGGCTCACTGGACGCTTTACGGAATTAAACGACTCTTGTCGCTTTGGCGGACACGAGTTAGATCAACCGCTCGATTGTTGATAATGGCTTCCATCGAAAAATAGCCCGTTACGGTCGCCAAATCGAAGTTTGTAATAAGTTTCTGATAAAAAGCGTCATAGCCCGACATCCCACGGGTTGCGACCTTGATCAAATAGTCCCAATCCCCGCCAATTCGGTAAAAATCGATAACCTCCGGCAACTGGTCGACGTGTTTGCGAAAATCATCAGACCATTCCTTGGAGTGGTGGCGCGTGCGGATCATGACAATCACGATCAGATCGAAACCAAGCACCTCCAGATTGATGTCAGCGTGTGCGCCTCGCACCATGCCGATAGCGTGAAGCCGTTGGAGCCTCCGCCAACAGGCATTTTGCGATAGCCCCACCTGGTCGGCCAAATCACGTTGCGATGCGACCGCGTTTCGTTGAAGGCAAGTCAGAATTTTCAGATCAAAATTATCAATTTTCTCGGATTTATCGATCATTTTACCCGTATTAGCTCCAAGTTGTCAAAAAATCGGTGAGGATTTGAAGAGTGAGGGGGAATATAATCTCTGTCAAATCCTATCTGGAGACCGACAGTGCAAGAGCCAGTCAATACTCGCCAATCAGCAGTCCCGATGGCAGTTCTCGCCAAATTCCGAAGTAGCCTCGATGTGGCCGATCCCGTCGTCATGCTACGCGAGGGTCTCATTGGTTCGCAGGCCAAAGTCGACGGGCCGTTCGGCTTGCAAGATCTCGTCTATGCCGATTACGTCGCTTCCGGACGGGCACTCAAACAGGTCGAGCATTTTATCCTCGAAGACGTGTTGCCCTATTATGCAAACAGCCATACCGAGGCCTCCTACTGCGGAGGCATGATGACACGCCTGCGCCGGGCTGCGCGCGCAGTGATCGCGGAATGCTGCGACGCAGACCACAACCACGCAGTCATCTTTGCAGGGTCCGGAGCAACTGCGGGCATCAATCGGCTTGTCAATTTGCTTGGTGTCTCCAAGGCTGTTGCGTCGGGCCAGCGGGTTTGCGTGATCATCGGACCTTATGAGCATCACTCAAATATTCTGCCATGGCGAGAAAGCGGCGCGCAGATCATAGAAATCGCCGAAGGTGTCGACGGCGGCCCGGATCCCGTGCTTCTGACAAAAGCGCTGGAGAGCGCCACAGCAGATCTGAAAGTCTGCTCTTTTTCGGCCGCGTCCAACGTGACAGGGATTATGACCGATGTCGCGGCAATCACGAAGATCGCCAAATCGGCAGGGGCAAAGATCGTCTGGGACTATGCCGGTGCCGGACCTTACCTGCCAATCTCGATGCGTCCTGAAACGGACGTCGAGATAGACGCGATTGTCATATCGCTGCATAAATTTATTGGCGGGCCGGGAGCAACAGGTATCCTGATTGTTCGTCACGATGCCGTTATCGCAAGCAAGCCCTCTTGGCCAGGTGGCGGCACCGTGAAATTCGTTTCGCCAACGGGCCATGATTACAGCGACAGCCTTGAAGCGCGCGAGGAAGCGGGCACGCCCAACGTCATCGGTGACATTCGAGCGGCACTTGCTTTTCTGGTCAAACAGGCGATCGGATTGGATGACATCAGGCGGCTCAACGATGCGCTGACGCAAAAGGCATTTGCGGCATGGCAGAACGTTCCAGAGATCGAATTGCTCGGCTCCTGCCTACTCCCACGTCTTCCGATATTCTCGTTCCGAATCAGAAACGCTAAAGGCGGGTATGTCCACCAGCAATTGATTACGCGGCTGCTGAGCGATCGGTTCGGCATCCAGGCCCGGGGAGGTTGTGCCTGCGCGGGCCCCTATGTGCACCGATTGCTGTCGATTGATGCCGACACCTCGCAACGGATGCGGCTGGCGATCCTCAGTGGCAACGAGATCGAGAAGCCCGGATTTACCAGACTCAATCTGAGCGTTCTTTTATCAGATGAAAAAGTCTCCTTCATCCTGCAATCTGTCGCTCAGTTGGCGCGTGATGCTCCTTCATTTGAAGCGCTCTACACATTCGATCCGGCACGCGCGATTTTCTCGCCACGTGTCCCGGATTTTCAGGACGCTGTCCATGCATAGGCCCGACGTTACCGCCTTCTTTGACCCGCGCACATTTTCGGTTCAGTACGTAGTCAGCGATCCGAAGACCAGGGCTTGCGCCATCATCGATCCGGTCCTCGACTTCGATGAGAAGTCGGGCACGACAGCGACATGCAATGCCGATCTGCTGCTGGACTTTGTCCGTGAGCAAGATCTGCATGTTCAGTGGATTCTCGATACCCATCCGCATGCCGACCACATGTCGGCTGCAGCCTATCTCAAAGGGATTACGGGTGCGCCAATCGCCATTGGCGCAAGAATTGTCGATGTCCAGAAGATCTGGTCGCAGATCTACAATTGGCCGGATTTGCGCATCGATGGTAGTCAATGGGACCGGCTGTTCGTTGACGGCGACACCTTCTCCATCGGCAGCATCGCAGCCGGCGTCATGTTCTCGCCGGGCCACACGCTTGCATCGATAACCTATTCGATCGGCGACGCGGCGTTCGTGCACGATACGATTTTCATGCCCGACAGCGGCACAGCCCGTGCGGACTTTCCAGGCGGAAGCGCAGGCACGTTATGGGCGAGTATCCAGAAAATCCTCGCCCTGCCCGGAGACACGCGCATATTTGTCGGGCATGACTATCAGCCAGGTGGACGGCAACCCCTATGGGAAAGCACGGTCGACCGTCAGAAAGCTGAGAACATCCATCTCAAAGGCTCACCAAACAAAGAGGACTTTGTCTTGATGCGCGAGAACCGAGACCGGACGCTCCCAATGCCAAAACTCATCCTGCACGCCTTGCAGGTCAACATCAACGGCAGCCGGCTTCCAGAGTTGGAAGAGAACGGCATACGCTATCTCAAGCTGCCGATGAATGCGTTTCAAGGCACACCATGGGGCTGACTGTCATGTCGATGCCCAGCACAATACCGCATGGTATTCGCGGCGCTCAACTATCCTGATCCAGAACCTCTTGCCGTAATCGCGACCGCAGGGTTACCGGAAATTGCGACCTATACTTTAGGACTCATGTTATCTGCCTGAACGCATTTTAAAATGCCCACTCTTCAAAAATGCACTGGAATCATTAGATAATTTCCAATTTCTGGGACGCTTTTCAAAGGCCTATCCATCACTCGATTTACCGTATCGTGCTTCCCTTTCGGCCCTGGTTGCGCACTATCTGAAATGAGGCAACTGCGATGTCGGGAGCCGACAAATGCCAATCCGACGGTAACCGGTTTCGATCAGGAGGCCACCATGCCAATCAGCGCCAGTTTGATTATCACCCGACTGAAGAGCGACTT
Source organism: uncultured Phyllobacterium sp. (assembly GCF_902479695.1). Taxonomy (NCBI): domain Bacteria; kingdom Pseudomonadati; phylum Pseudomonadota; class Alphaproteobacteria; order Hyphomicrobiales; family Phyllobacteriaceae; genus Phyllobacterium; species uncultured Phyllobacterium sp. The sequence goes on from NZ_CABSQF010000019.1 coordinate 59,300, forward strand.
GCTGCAATTCGCCGTTCTTGCTGTTTATCTCTACGTTTGCCTGAGTGCCATCATCCTCTACAAGATCACAATCGTAGGCAATTCCGGTGATGGGTTCTGGCCGTTCGGGCTCCCTGCCCTCAAGGCCTTGCTGTTGGCCAAGTTCATCCTGCTGGGGCACGCCGTCCATCTGGGCGATCGTTACAGCGATCGCCGGATCATCAATGTCATTGCCTCCAAGGCCCTGCTCTATCTGGCGCTGCTGATCGCGCTCTCGATTCTCGAGGAGGTTGTCGTGGGGCTCATCCATGGAAGGACAATAGCCGCATCGCTTTCCGACCTTCTTGGCAAGGCACCCCAGATATTCGCCACCAGCTTCATCATGCTGCTTGTCCTGATCCCCTATCTCGCATCACGAGAGATCAGTTCGGCATTCGAGGGCGGCCTCTGGCGCAAATTGCTCGAGAAGCGCAGCGGATTGCAATCTCGAAACGCGAGCCATGGCAACACGTGATGAGCGGCTTGGCATTGGACGAACTGCCCGTAAGCACATTATTTTCGTTCGCCGCAACGTCGCTGATACATTGCCGTCTCACCAACCTTCCTCGACGGCGTCTCACCCACGCTCGGCCAAACCTTGGTGCTCACAACCATTTACCTCTTGGTCGCAACGGCAATTCACTGCGCCATCGTGATACTCGCCGGCTCGCTGGGCGCGATCCTGAACGAGCCATCCCGCGAGCGTTTCATCCGCCGCTTCCTGGCAATTGTCCTTGCCGTTGTCGCCGTCTGGTTCGCATGGACGACGCGAAGATGACATTGATCCGATGATCGCTTGAGGTCGGCTTATCGCCATCGGCCATCGGCACATTTACCGTATCGAATCTGTATATTCGAGCGGACCGTGTTTTCGTTGGGTTGCCGTTGTCCTAGTCTTCAGACGAAATGAACATGGAGAACTTCGATGTCAGGCAAAACCGGAAAAATCCTTCTCTTGAGCGGACTGATAGGCCTTGGTTTAACATCCGGCGTAATCGCGGCTTCGATGAAGGAATTGCAAGGTGCGTGGACCATGAACGGCACCGACTGCGCTGATACGTTCAAGAAAGTCGGCAAAAAGATTGAGTTCAAGGACCGCGGCGCCTCAACAACAACCGGCTTGCTGATCGTCGGGAGCAAGGTATCCGGGCCGATGGCGATATGCACCACCCAAAGCGTGCGCAAGCAAAAAGACCGTTTGTCCGCTCGGCTTTCATGCACCGATTCAATGATCCAGAGCGATGTCACGGCTACTTTTAAAATCGTCGGCCCCGAAGAATTTCAGCGCTTCGACCCGTTTGGCGACAACATGTATGTCACCTATCACAAGTGCAGCATGTAAGGAGCTTAAAAGCCGACATTTCCGGATTCCACCGTTCCTGTTAAGCCTTTGCTTCTCAGGCGAACGGTTTGTCATCGGGAGGCATACACAATCAGAGCCGGGTGGAACCATGCTCGCTCCACCCGGCTCTGATTGTGTGTTGCCTCGCGACAGTTAATATCTGCCCTGGATATCCCGCGGACCCACGATCAGTCCTCAACAGGCTCCCATGTTTTGTCAGGATTGAATGAGGTTATTGTTTTGACTATCTTCGCGGTGTCCGGACCAAGGTCCTTTTGATAAACAGTACCGTGGTGACTGACGACAAAGGTCATGATCCCGGTCTCGCCATAGACCGCCGGTGAAGCAATCATGGCATGTCCCGCAATCATGTGGCCGTTGATAACGAAACTGTACTTCCCGCCGGCAATGTTGCTGCCTTGCGACGTGAGGATTCGGAATCGATACCCGAAATAACCGTGGTCCGAACCAGCACTGGCTTCGATTTTGGCGGCATCCCCCAGATTGCCGGCAGGGCTCTCTTCGCCTCCAGCCGATTTCCAATAGAGCCCGTTTTGCTTGCCTTCGTCGCTTATAATTTTCTGGGCGAACTCGAGCACGCCATCGCCCTCGTGGTCCACTTGTGCATAGGCCGCCTGCGCGAGGATTTCGTTGCGGCATATGTCGATTGCCTCGAGCTCGTTTTCGCCGATACGACGCGCCAGGACCTCCTCAAGGCCCGCAAGCGTATCAAACTGCCAGCCGCTATCGTGCTTCACCAAGGGAAACGGGAATGGCCAGGCGAGATTTCCCAGGACCACTTCCTTGCCGCCGTCCTCGCGGTCTTCCATTGCGGTTTGTTCCTTGGATGCCTGCTGAAGTTCAGTCAGGCGTGCGTCGAAATCGTCCGATTTCTTTGCCTCTTCCGGGTTAAGACCCAGCAATTTTGCCAGTGCGCCGACATCCTTTGTCTCAAGATCCTTCTTGAGGGCATCCACCGCTTCGCCGGCGTCCTTGAAGGTCAAGGGTTCAGCGCCGACAAAGCGTTGCAATGACGGTTCGGCTGCGAACGATGGTACAGCCATTGAGATGAGCGTTGATGCAAAAAGTGCTTTCAGAACGTGTCTGGACATTTTTCAAAATCCTTCAAAGGAAACTGCGATGGTTCTTCATGGTCAACGGCGATGGAAACGACCGCCGCCGCCAAATCCATGCCTCACGCCTCCACCACCCGCGCCAATCCTGTCGCCGCCGCCGAAGTTACGGCTGAAATTGCCACGCTGGGAGAATTGCCTGACTTCATGGCCCGGAGCATAATTGCCGAATGCACTTGGCTGTCTTGGGCGATGGTCGGCGCGAGCCGCAATTGTTTGCCTGGGCCGGGTGTTGCCGGCAATATTGCCTTTGGCCGGGTTGGGACGGGCGATATTGTTGTTGGCAGGCCGCGTGGCCGCCCGGTTCGCACGGTCATTTGCAACGTTTCCGCCAACCCGTTCCTTCAGGCCGCTCTGCACGTCGCGACGAACGTCCGCACTGCCAATTCTTGAGCCGGCGCCGACGAAACCCGACGTATTTCCGATGTGGTCGCCGCCCTTCAGATCGAGGCGGTTTCCGTTGTTCTGACGGATATTGTTGGTGATGGAATTTCGGTCGAAATTGAATTTGCCGCTGTCAAAGTTGAGGTTGCTGATATTGTTCTTGTCAAAGTGGAAATCATTGCGGTTGAAATTGTTGACATTCACATTGACGTCATTCCCTCCCCACGAATGCCAGTTGTTCCAGTCCACGGCAGCGCCAAAGGCAACACCGGTAACGAAACCTGCCCAGTAAGGCGCATATGGGTAGTAATAGGACGGATACGGGCTGCCGTAGACGATTGGCGCCGCTGCGACGTAAGTCGGGCTCGTCAGGATAATCGGATCGTACTCCGGAACGTAGGTCACCTCCTTTTTGACAGGACGGATGACAACGTTGCTCTTCTGCTTTTCCACGATGATCTTGTCATTGGACTTGATCACCCCTTGGGAAACCGCCTTGTCCCTCAGCTGCTGTACGGCAACGAGGACATCCTTCTGCTGGTCTACCACGGCAGTCCCGAGTTGCTGGGTCCAGTTCAGGTCGTCATTCATCATTTTGACAACGGTCGGGTAATTGAGCAGCGAGACGATGCTGCCATCCCAAGACTTATCCGGCTTTTGATCTGGCTTGGACTTGGCTTCTTCGAGGAAGCGCTCGGCCTGCACGATTTGCAGCGGATTGAGCGCAGCGGACAGCACCAGAGCCACCAGGTCATCCGGATAAAGCGCAATGCGTGCGACAAGCGTTTGCAGTTCGGTGTTCGAAAGCAGCTTGGGTGCTTCAGCGACCGCGGCGGCAGGCGGGGCCGCAGCCGTTTGTGCCTGAGACCATACGGGCGTGATGCCGCCACAGAACAGCAAAATCGCCGAAGCTGCGATGGCCATCGCCTTTGGATATAGTGACATACTTGCTTCTCCTCAATGAATTGTGTTCGGAGTCCAGGCGTTGATATCGATCGGCGACGGCAACCTCGCGACACGAATCGGCACACCTGTGCAATGATGATGCTACAGTGCGGTTCCGTGTGATTGACCGTTGCATTGTGCGCAGCGCTCCCATTGGTTATTGGGGAGCATTAGCGTTCAACGGCTCTGTTGCCGTAAGTACGTAACTGTTAATTTTTGCCGAATTTCAGTTTCCGATGTAGGGCTGAGGTAATCCGCAAGCTTGTTCCAGATCGGCAAACTGAACTTGCGGACGAGACGTCAACCGGGGAGTGGTTATGACACGGATTCTCATCGCGGACGACCATGAGATCGTTCGGCAAGGCGTCAGAGCCATTCTCTCTACGCGGGAGCGCTGGGAAATCGTTGCCGAGGCTGAGAACGGACGCGATGCGGTTGAGCAGGCTCGTGTTACCGACCCCGAAATTGCCATCCTGGATTATGCTTTGCCGTATATCAATGGCGTCGAAGCTGCCCGTCAGATCCGCGCCCACAACCCTAAAACCGAAATCCTTATCTTTACCCAGCACGACAATGAAGCTTTGCTGCGCAACATTCTTGAAGCGGGCGTTCGGGGATATTTGCTGAAGTCGGATGCCACCCGCCATCTGATCCAGGCGGTGGAGGCGCTGGAACATCGCCAACCGTTCTTCACCAAGGCGGTCTCGGACATACTCGTATCCTCTTACCTCGCAAAATCTGATGCATCGCCGAGCATCCTGACGTCGCGGGAAACGGCAGTCGTCAAGCTCATTGCCGAAGGACACAGCAACAAGGAGACGGCAGCGATCCTTGGACTGAGCGAAAAGACAGTTGAAAGCCACCGCTCTGCCGCCATGCGTAAACTGGATGCCAAGTCCACGGCAGCGCTTGTCCGCTTTGCGATACGAAACCGGCTCATTGAGGCATGAATTCAGGCATGCCCTTCCGGGTGCGCCACAGGTTCTCGAGGAAACACCCGATGCCAAACCCTCTATTCAACCATGCGTCTTCCGGGCGAAACAATCTGCCGAACGACGCGCGCCCAATAGGACAGCGCGCCGCAACTGGCCTGATGCCATTGTCATCCCGTCTGCCGATCCTGCTGGCGTGCGTGGTTGCATTGGGAGGATGTGCCGGCCACCCCAAGGGTGTCATGTCTCCTGTCGCAGTTTCCAACAAAACCGGCGGTTCGAAGGTGGACATGCTTGTCGTGACCAGCCGGGTCCCATCCGACGATCCCGCCACACTGTTTACCGGAGAGCGCAGTCCGCATCCCTATCTGACGGATATCTCGGTTTCGATCCCATCGGACAGCAAACGCAAGGCTGGCACGGTTCAATGGCCCAAGAAACTGCCGCCCAACCCCGACACGGATTTTGCCGTTACGCGTGTCCAGCAGCTCAAATCCGTCGATCAGGGCCGAACATGGTTCCGGGCGCATGTCGTCGGCGGGCACGCGCTGGTCTTCGTGCATGGATTCAACAACCGCTATGAGGATTCGGTCTTTCGTTTTGCCCAGATTATCCATGACTCGGGCGCCAAGGTGACACCGATCCTCTTCACCTGGCCGTCCAGGGCCAGTCTCTTCGATTACAATTACGACAAGGAAAGCACCAATTATTCGAGAGTGGCTTTCGAGCAAACATTGCGCACGCTTGCCAATGATCCGAACGTCAAAGACATCACCGTCATGGCTCACTCGATGGGGACATGGCTGGCCATGGAGTCCTTGCGACAGATGGCTATCCGTGACGGCCGCGTTGCCCCAAAGATCGACAACGTGATCCTGGCTTCACCGGATATCGATGTCGATGTCTTCGCGCGCCAATGGACGGAAATGGGCGAAAAGCGACCGAAATTCACGATATTCGTCTCCCAGGACGACCGTGCGCTCGCAGCCTCCCGCTTCATCTCGGGTGACGTGCAACGGCTCGGGGCCATCAATCCCGCCGACGAGCCCTACCGCAGCAAACTCGAACAAGCCGGAATTACGGTTATCGACCTGACGAAGGTCAAGGGCGGAGACAGCCTCAACCATGGCAAATTCGCAGAAAGCCCGCAGATCGTGCAGTTGATCGGCCAGCGCCTGGTAACCGGACAGACCCTTACCGATTCCAACGTATCACTCGGTCAAGGTGTAACGGCGGTGATAGCCGGAGGGGTCTAAGTCGTCGGCCAGGGCGCCGCGGCAACCGTAAGGAAGCCGCCCAACATTCTTGGAGGGCCAAAACACGCCCCGGGCAAAACCGGTAAAATTCCTTAAAAAAAGCAAAAAAAAACGCCGGCCCCCGGGCGGGGCTATTTAGGCCACCCACCGAACCCGCAACGGGGGACGCGCCGCCATCCTCCCCCTTTCTCCCCGGCCCGTTCTATCGGCTGCTGCTTTGAAAAACGTTATGGTCTAGCCACCCTTTTTGCCGGAACTCACGGCATCAGCGTTTTCCTGGAGCCGCTCCGCCAGCATCGTGTAGGCAACGTAATATTTGTAGATGTTGCCGACATATTGCACCGTTTCCCGGCCAACAATGTCCGCGGCCGAATTCTCGACATTGCCGAACCAGATATTCGGATTAAGACCAAGGTCTACCGCCCTCTTCCTAAACTTCTTCAGGTTTCCCGGGCCGGCGTTATAGGCGGCAAAGGCAAGCAATTCGCGTTCACGCGCATTCAGCCCCGGTTCGTCCAGATAGGTATCCATAAGATAACGCAAATATTTCGAACCGGCTTCGATGTTGCGGTCTTCGTCCTTATCAATGTCAGCAATGGCAACGACCCTATCCCTTGCGGTGGCGGGGAGCAGTTGCATGATACCGACTGCGCCGCGCGGACTGCGTTTCGATTGGTCGAGCTTGGATTCCTGGTAGCCCTGCGCCATCAGCATCAGGTAATCGAAGGAATAGGTCGTTCCATGCTTGCGAAAGAGTGTGACAAGTTGCTTGAATTTTTCGACATCGTCGCTTGAGTAAGCGCGCTGAAGAATTTTATCGCTTTTAAAATACGTATTTTTCAGAACATTGCCAAAGGTTGTTCCGACGCGATGCGTCGCTACGAAACGGTCGAGCTCTTTCTTCAACAATGGACTGTTCTTGCGGATCGCCCAGGCGATCTGGCCGTTGCCGGAAATTTCGATATCCGGACGAGCGACAATATCCTTGAAAATAGACGACCAGATTGCGGCCTTGTATTTGTCGACGACGGTGTAGGACAGAAGATCCGCGTTCACCATTTCAAGAAGATCTTCATCCTCGAGATTTTCGTCCATAATCCGAATGCTTATCTCGGTCTTTCCCCGCGATTTCAAATCGGCATTCAGTTTTGAAAGATGCTCGAAATAGCTGCTTGTCTCCCGCACGGCGACCTGTCTGCCCGAAAGATCATCGAGATCGACGACGCTTTCGGCAGAAGGTCCCATCACCAGAATTTCGCTTGCTTTGTCGTAAACGGGAACGGTGAAATCGACCTGCTCCAGTCGGGCCGGTGTTATTGTGAGGTTTGCCATCACCACGTCACCCAGTCCGTCATTCAACGCATGGATCAGTTCGTTGCGGCCAACCGGGATGAACGCGATGCGCACGCGATCGAGCTCTCTCTTGGCTCCGGCATTGAGCGCCGTCTCAAGCGCAGTGCCAAACTCGACTGCAGTGCCATACTGTTTGCCCTGATCAATGAAATAAATCGTCTTGCTGTAAGGGACAAGAATTCGAATGAGCCGCCTCTGCTTCATCCCGTCCAGATCAAGAATGTGGCTTGAGAGGAACTTTGAGTCGGCCAGGGCCGGCGCGGCGATGGACAAACAAGCGATCCCGATGAGACCCAGAACAAGCCGGTTCAATGCGTTGCTGAATGCCATTGCTACACCGCCCTCATCAGAATTCATTGACCTTGGTTCAACTTTCCCCGGCTTTCGCGGCATCCGCTGCCTTCTTGCGGTGGATCGCGTCGTTCGTGGCCGCAGCGGCGACACTGCCTGAATGATCGTCACCCGCAACCTGCACGGTCGGCGAGGCAAATTCGATGCCGGTCGCCGTAAATGCATCGCGTATCATGGCGTAAGCCCGTCGCCTGATGGTTGATTGATGCCCGGGTTTGGTCATCATGGCGAAGCTCAGATTAATGCCGTAGTCGCCGAACGCCTCGACGCCCTTCATCTTCACCGTCTCGATGATTTGCGGACCAAATTCCGGATCTTCCAGGAGCGTCGCGCCCACGGTCTTGACCACCTTTTTGACCTGCGCAATGTCGGTGTTGTAGCTGACTGAAATCAGGAACTTGTCGATGACCCAGTCGCGGCTCATGTTCTGGACGGCACCAAGCATGCCGAACGGAACCGTGAAGATCGGGCCACGGTGATGGCGCAGCTTGACCGAACGGATGCTGAAGGACTCTACGGTGCCCTTATAGCTCCCGCTCTGGATATATTCGCCGACGCGAAACGCATCGTCCATCATGTAGAACACGCCGCTGATGACATCCTTGACGAGCGTTTGGGAGCCGAAACCTATTGCAACACCAAAAATTCCTGCACCGGCAATCAGCGGACCGACCTCGACACCGAGCCCCGAGAGCACCATCATGATGGCAATAACCGCGATGAGTACCGCGAGGAAATTGCGCAGGATCGGCAATAGGGTCAGCAGTCTGCCGCTGCGCGCCAGTTCCGCGGCATCGCCGCTCGCTTGCCGGGCCCTCTCAAGCCGATGGTTTATGGAGCTTTTGGCGACGTGCCACAGCATGTCCGCAACAAGGAGAATAATAACACCGCTGAGGACGCCGCGGATCGCTTTGCTGGCCGCGGCATCTTCGGTCAGAACTGTCGGATGCAGGCGCACGACCATGGCGAGCCAAATTACGGCGAGTGTTATGATGAGGGCTCGCGCACCGCGATCGACCAAAACTTCGAAAACCGGTTTGCTCTCATCCGCACGATACTGGTCAAACACGGTTTTAACGATTGCACTGGTCGCCCTCAATATGCCGGGCAGGACTATCGCGTAGATGCCGAGCCACAGCAGAATATTCATGCCGGCGATCCAGAAGAACCACAAAATGCAGAAGGAAGCGACGAGCAGCCAGCCTCCCGTGCCCATATCCCTGGCGTCGCGACGAAGCCCGGGGCGATGCCAAACGGCTTCCACCGCCACGGCCAGCAATCCGATACCAATGCAATAGACGATCACGCTCTTTGTGTCTGCCGGTATCGCCAGTGCCGTCAGAACGCCGGCTGCAGCCCATCCAGCGAACAATATGATCGTAAAAGTGCTGATGCGACGGCTCCAGAACCGGGCAGAGATATCCTCCATCGGGATAAGCCGGATGTGGGCCTCGCCTTTGCCAGGCGCTAGCAGGAGTTCGCTCAGGCAAATGATCGTCCGGCATCCGATCAGCGCTAGCAAAAGCGGGATGACGAGAGCATTGAACAGAGGCGGCAACGCCAGGATCAGAAAAACGCCGAAGCTCACAATGCTGAAAACAGCAATCGGGGCAATTTTTACGAAGGCCGCCTGTGCCAAGTCTTCGTGAAAGATCACCTTGTCATCCGGCGGCTGGTTTGAGATCAATCCGGCTGTATTTTTTACCCATTTCCTGAAAAGAACCTCCAGGCCCATCCCGCAGAAAATGGGTATCAGAAGCAAAAACACTGCTGACCAGAATCCGTATTCGCTGACCTTGGCAGCCAGGATTCTGCCTGCATTCAGCAGATCGCCGGGGAGAGCCGGAACGGCATGAATCACCGCACGAAGATGTTCACGTATGCCATTGGTCCAAAGGGTAAAACCGCTTGGAGCGCCATCGATGGCAGGCGCAGGCACTGTCTTCGGTTTGGTGGCAAGCCATGCACGGATTTCCGGATCGTCGAGCAATTTGATCAGTTGCTGGACCTTTTCAGGCGGCATTGCCGCCGCCGCGGGCTGTGCGGCACTGTTCGACCCGGAGGCAAACCATGCGGCGAACATCAATCCGACGACCAGACAGAGATGGATGGCAGTCCTTTGAATTGCAATGATGCGCATCACGACCACTCCGGCCGTGCGCCCCGGACAGTTGCCGCAACTGCCTTCGCCATTTGCAAAAACGGATATACACCTGAACCGACCATTGCCGCCCCCAACTGCGCCACATCCCTGGCTTGATGCCCATCGGCTCAGAACGGCACGCCCCCAAGGTAATACGTGGAAAGTTACGGACGCACAGGTCGTTCTAGGTCATCGGGATCAAACATTGGCCCGGCGGAACGCGCGAACCAATTCTGTCTGGATTGTTGGGATAAATCAGAGGCCACGTCAAAGTTGTTACAGTTACATTGTTGCATTGCCGGAGTGCTCAAAGCATCTTCTTATCAGTAACTTATGCGAGGTAACGGATGAAACGTATAGCCCAGGGCCTTTGTCTTCTCGTCGCTCTGACAGACGTTGCTGCCGCGCAGTCATTGCAGGTGCGCATACTTGAGCGCCAAACAGCGCGCGCAATACGGGCGGCAGGATTCTGGTGCAACCAGATCAGCGACGCAAGAATCGATCACGTCCTGTCGGCAGCAGGCCCGACGATTGTGCTGGTAACATGTGACGACAAGACAAGGTTTGCCCAATACAAATTGACAATGACCCCAGACGATAAAATCTCGAAGATCGAAGTTTGGAACTGATTTCTGCCGCCATATTTCCAGCGGCATAACGGAAGCTTTGCTTCCGCCCGGCACCCTTGAAGCAGCGCCGGTCCAGGCGCTTCGCCGCCGGGGGATAACACCGGGCTCAGGACACGCCGCCGCCGATGTGTCCCGAACCCGGTTGCAAAGCGAGCGTCCCTCTTATTCGGAAGCAGCCAGCTGGGTTTTCGGCTTGTGTTGACCAATCGGTATGGAGAAAGTGATATATCCTGCATCGCCTTCTGCCCGATTGTCCGCCGCAAATTCATGGAAATATTTCAACCGCGCCGCAACCGGTGTTTCTCCGACCTCGAAATTGTATCCCACGGTTGCGCCGATGGCCGCGACACGCCCTTCAAAGCCGCCAAGTACCGCACCCGCGCCGCTATCGCCTGATATCTGGTCATAATAATATCCGATCAAACCTGCGGAGAACTTCGGCGAGAAGGTTTTGGAAACTGCCCATTCAATGTGAAGCTCGTCGCCCGTACGATAATTCGTTGCAGGGTTTTCAGCGTTGAATGTAACGCCTATCGCGCCGGAGATGTCGATTCCCGACGTGGGATCTATCCAGGATGCCGCGGCATAGACGTCCGCCCCCCAGTGGTTGAACGAGAGATTTGCCAGCGCGCCATCGTGATAATCGCCGATCGGAACATTGACCATGACGCCTGTTTGCCAATGGAAGTTACCATGGTGCCATCCGATCATTCCGCTGATAACGGGGTCGCCAACAGTGAATATGTCGTCAGACTGGCCCCGTTGGATCGCGGTGCCAAATCGCGGACTGACAATATCAAGCTTTGCAGACACGTCCTTGTATCCAACAGGCACAGTTGCCGAAAGGCCAAAATTTCCACCCAAGATCTCCCAGGGCGTCACCCATATGCCAGTGGGCAGTTCAACAACTGCTGTCGCATCGATATCACCGACGACCTTGCCGCCTGTCGGAAAGCCACGGCCGCCGCCGAGGCTTCCGGAATATATATAAAGGTCATTCTGGAAATAGATTCCAGGAGGCGGAAGCGCGCCGGCGGCAGGGCCGCGTGAACCAAGAAGGTAGAAGCCTGCCCCGCCTTCCGCGGCAAACGCCGCGCCTGCGAAAGCCAGCGAGAGCGTTGCTGAAACCGCGACGATCCGCTTCAATTTATGGTGCGACCACATGGGCAACTCCTCCGAAATTCCTGCCCGCCGTTGGCGGCGTTTTCTAGGTTGATGGGCTCAATTAGCAAGCTTTGAAAATCAGGGTCAGGTAATCTGTCCATCACCTGAGCGATCACTTGTTTGCCTGTATGTCAGGCAGTTTCCAGGATTTGCTGAAGTAAGGCTCAAGCGGTCCGTACAATCGGAAATAGGCAAACCATGCCTTTCCCGGCAGCGTCGGAATCCAGTTCTTCTCCTTGCCAGCGGGTGCACTCGGCCCGAAATACAGATCGTATGAACCATCGGCATTTTTGACGATATCCGAACGGGACGATTTGTCGGCAACCTGTTGTGCATTGTCGATGAGGACCCGAGTGAGCGAGTCATACACGGTGACTGACCAGAACAGCTTCGCCGGCGCATTTGGCGGAACGTTTAGCGTGTAGGATTTGCTGCCGTCGAACCAGTTGCCGTTGGCATCCTGGTGAGCCGCAAGATAGGCCTGCCCCACACCGGGCGTCTTGGTTACCATTCCCTTGGTCGTTGTCGCGGCCTCGTAGAAGTACTTGGCGCGCTGATCAAGCTGGGTGTACGAAGCGGCCTCCTGGAACGGATCGAACATGATCACGTAGTCCCAGCGGGTATCCGGTCGATAGCGCGCATCTTTTTCGCGCGTGGCAAAGGAATTCGCCTGAGCCATCAGTTCGCCGGTTACAGCGCCGTCTGTCAGAATTTTCTTTTGCCGCTCGTCTGGTTCAAACGGCTTTCCCTTTTCAATGCCCAATGGACGCAGCATCGCCATGACCATGCGGTCGCGCTCCATCACAGGTTCGCGTTGTACGATATCGTTCAGCCGCTCCCAGTAGGCGAGGCCCCGAGGCGGAACCTGGCTCCACCGGCGTCCTTCGGGTCTGATGAGTTTCGTCGGCTTGGGCTTGTCGCGTTCGGCAAACGGATAAATCTTGACAGCCTTGATGAGGGCTTCCGCCTTCTTTGGATCCGGATCAAGCACGCGAAATGCAAAGAACACGTTGTTGGTTGGCGATTGTATGACCGTGTAACCCTTGACCTTCGGAGCCACCTGCTTGGGGCCGAGCAGAAGATATTTCGCTCCCTTACCTTTGTCTGGTCCTGTTTCACCCATGTCGGTGAGCGGTCGCTGCCAGAAATCGCCCACGCCTCCAGCTGTTGCGCCTGCGGGATAATCGATCACAAGCGGGCCGGTGACGGATAAGTCCGGAAAGCCCCCGATGTAGGGGGTTGTGGCATTGGCCGTCAGGATACCGAGCTTGTCTTTGACACTTTCATATAAAACCAGGTCGGTACCGCTCGCCCCCAAATCCTTGCTCGTCGAGACTTGCCACTCTGCAAAACCGACGATTGGCAACGCCCAGATATAGGCTTGTGTCGCCCGTTGATAATCAAGCTCGTCATAGAGCTGCTTGATGGCATTGGCGTCCGCGGGCAAGCCCAAATTGGTCGAAACCTCGCCCATTGGCGTGTTGACCGGGATACTGTCCGCCTGTGCCGCGGCAGAACCAGCCGCAAGCAGCGCGAGACATACCGGGATGGCGAAGATGCTATGTGCAGTCATTTCGACGGCTCCAATACTGGCAGTTTCCATGATCCGTCGATTGCTTTGGGTTCCGGCCCGTAAATGCGTGCCACGAGACTGTATTTGCCCTCGGGCGTCGGCAACCAGTTGGCTTCCTTGTCGGGGCCGGGAGACTCATGACCGAGATAGATCGTGAGCGATTTGTCAGCCCCAAACACCAAGCCCTTGCTGCGATCTCCAATGGAATAGCGGTTGATCGGGTTGGCAAAAAGGAAGCGATCGGGGAGCGTATAGAGCGTCAACGACCAGAAGAACCGCGCCGGAGGCAATTCGCCGGCCTTGAAATGCAACTGAGACGGTTTGGCTCCGTCGCCTACAAATCCGCCGTACCACGCCTCCTCTATGGAGTTGCCATACAGTCCCTTTTCAGCGCCCATGGCGCGGGTCATGTAGTCACCATGCATGAATTCGCGGGTCCCGAACAATCCGTTGGAGCTCAGCGTCTTCTTTGCCGTTTCGGCCATCTGTGCCTGCGCGTCGGCCACGCCTTCATCAATGGCAGCCAACAAAGCAGGATCCGCCTTCTTGGCGTCCCACTCCTTGCCTGCACCGATGCCAATCTTGGCAAAGCGTTCCATCAAGTCCTTCTCAGCCGGCACGGTTGGCTGCGCGAACTGCAACAGGAAATTGATGTAGCCGATGAAGTCGTGGCTTGTTGCCTTGGTCTTGTCGTAAGGAGGAAACTGGATTGCAGGAGCGGCTGGCGCGGCCGCCTTCCCCAGAAATGCGCTCAGCGGCTGCAGTTTGTATTGAGCCTGAATAGCCTTTACGTTCTCCACGTCTTCGGGTCCATTCAGGGACGTGCGGCCGAGAATCCCGACGATATCGGTTTCGGCCGGGATAACCTGCTTGATCCCTTCGGGCTTTTCACCGCTCCAATTCGGTCCCGCGATCATGTAGCTGCCGGCATCGAACCCGGTCGCCCGCACCCCGACATAACCGAAATTGTAGGTAAAGAGGTCGATAAGCTGCATGACGTAATAGCGGTCTTCCGGAACTTTCGGAACGGTGAGGACTATAGGTTCGGCTCTCAGGTCCAGCCAGGCCCATGAATAGGGCGTGTCATTGTTCGGGGTAACCACATCCTTGTTGTCTGGCGTAAATGTCTGGGCGTAGTGACGAAAGACATTGAAGCCGCCGACATATTCGGGCGCATTTGGTTCTGTGGCTTGCTTTACCCAGGTTTGATAATTGGCTATCGGAGCAAATGCATAGACATAAGCGTCCTTTGCTATGAGGCGGGTCTCGTCTTGCTGGGTCTGCTGCGCCTGGGCGACTGTAATTGCGGCAAACAAAAGAGCGCCGGCGGCAAGAAGAAAAGTCGCCAAATGTTTCAACAAGTTTCCTGGTGAACTATGCCACCGGTCATGCATAGAGCGCTTGGGCAAAAGGTGTCTCATTGTTATCCTAACATTTGCGTGCTGCCGTTCATGAACGCATGAACGGTCGCGCTGGCTGCAAGGGCAAGTACGTAACAGTTAATTTGTCGAGCTAACGAGGGGAGACGTTGCGTCCAGCGCTCCCCCTTGGGGCCACTGCGGCAGGGCAAGCCCGGCCTTCATCAGGCCGGCACCAAGGTTGTCTACAAGGACCGGCGCGTACTGGCGGGCGGCCATTTCGGCGCGAAAAGTCGTCCAGAATTGCCGGTCGCGCGATTTGAGGCGGGCTGCAACTTCAGCAACCGTTTCCGTATCGCCAACTTGCGCTGCGGCTGCCAACTCAAGGATATTGGCGACATAATCTTCCGAACGGCCCATTTGCTGCACGCGCAACAGCGCTTCGGCAAATTCACCCCGCCGATATGCGTCAAGGGCCAGGGTCAGACCGGCGTCGCTGTGCGGAACATCATCGATCAGGCCTGCCTTGATCGCCAGTCCAGATCCTTCGGCCCATCGTCCTGCGGCAAAGAGCATTGCACCCAACCGGGCCGGGATGGCGCTATTCTGCGGATTGAGCGCCATTGCCCGATAGCCGGAGACGAAGGCCGCTTCCGTCTGGCCATTGCGGAATTGTGCCAGCATTTGCGCGTAGTTGCTCTGATCAGACATCGGCGCAAGCGAGACGGATTTGTTCGCAAGAACAAGCGCGCGTTCCGTCGCATCATTGGCAATGTCAGGCACGGTCGACTCCAGCAGAAGAACCGCCAATTGGGCATTCACGTCGGCATCGTTCGGGGCGACATTGAGCGTGGCTTCAAGGCAGGTCCTGGCTTCCCACATTTCGTTGCCATTGTGCCGCTCGATGGCGGCAGCGGCGCGAAGTATGCATCCGTTCCCAATGGTCGGGGCTGCCAGTTCCCGCGTCAGTTCCGTGCTGTTGATCACGCCCCGCGCGCCGGCAAAGCGATTGGCCAGATTGGTCACAAGTTCGCGGCGCAAATCTTCATTGGTTTTATCGCCGACAAGAATCTTCTCCACCCCGGATCGCAAAGCCTCTCCGGTGGCCTGATTGACGACCTGCCACCAGACTGTGCGTTCGCTCGCGGTGGAATGATATTTCAGCTTCACATGGTAACGGCTCATTCGCCGGTCCGACGTAAGGAAGGTCACATCTGCCGTCGGCTTCGAAACGTCCCGGCCCATGGCCTGCGGCTGGTCAGGCGCGGACAGTTTGAGCGCATGAAACTGCGACAGGGCAATCATCAGATAGTCGCGAATGAAAACGGCCTCGCCATCGGACGGATCACCCGCAAGTTTCATCTCAATCGCAACATTCGGCTTATCGGAATAGATGGGCCCCCGCGCCAGGAAAGCCCAAAGGCCAAGGCATCCGGCAGCGATCGGCAAACCGAACAGCAATAAATTTCGCAGGGAAACGATGTTCGCGGATTTCACGACATGCGGTGTATCGTCCTTGACTGCGGCATCCTCTGCCTCACCGACGCCGCTCGCCAGCTCCGCTATTCTTGAGAAAACGGGGATGTATCGCCCCCGCGGCAATTCAATGTGCACGCTTCCAACGTCCGTGCGCGCCTCGTAATACTGAACCAGCGACGCACGAAGGCGCGTGGCTTCTATTCTGACGATGGGATCGGTGGAGGGATCGAAACTGGACGGACGGCCGAAAACATCAACGGCGATGGTATAGGCCTTCACCGAGGCAGAGTTGCCTTCGAAAACCGCGTTGGCGACGTATTTTAGAAAGTTCCTGTTGCGCTCCGTGGAATGAAACTGTGCATCCGATAGAAGCCGTTCCAGCTCCACTTTGGCATCTTCATCGGTTACGCCTGCGAGTTTCCGCGCGTCGACAATCTCGTCAACGTTCATTGCACTCATCCCCCAACAAAGACAACAAAGTACAGTTAGAGTGTATTTTACACTTGCGGTATAGGGGGAACCCCTTGGTTCAAACAGTGAATTCCCTTAATATTCACACGAAACAATATAATTCTTAAATACAGCATACGCCGCCTAATCATTTATGATTACTTATCACCAATTTCAGCAGCAAACCCTAGATCACATCATTTTTGATTCACTGAGACGCACATCTTGATAACTTCTTCTTCAAGTTCCGTGCAAAGACCTTGGTACTCCCCAATCAATTTGATATCGCTTGATCCATTCCTTCGCAACAGATCCAACATGGAGCTTGCGTCGTTGTATGCCTCGCATAAACTCAGCAATGTGGCATTCCGCGCACTGAGGACCTGGAGCTCGCCGCGCAACGCGGGCAGCTTGAGCATCAGTTTCCACAGTCCCCGCCGTTCTGATACCTCCGACATGGCTTTGTCTGGTTTCGCTCCCTTTGATGACCCTCCAATTATCGCGTCTGGATGAGACTTCGAAGCAGCCCGTTGTTTTCCGGCGGCTTTGTCGTCCAATGCAATGAGGAGTGGCAATGCGTGGTGGTCAACACCTTGGTCGTGTTTCACCGGCGTCAATTTCCGGCCTGCTCTTGGCGAATGCTTGAAGCCATCTTCGATATCCTGGAGCAATCAGCTAAGTACGTAACGGTTACAAAGCCACGGCGTCCCACTTGCCTTTTGCCGTTCCGGCATCGCCTTCGATACACCGCCGAGTGTCAGACCCCGTCTTCCGAACGGCGTCATCGTCAACAGCCTCCATCCGCACCAACTGGCGCATATCCGCGATTGTTGTGTTCGGAAACGCCCGGATCGGGATTTGTTACTGTAACGTACTTCAGTCAGCCCTTCTTCTTCTTGATGCTGCCCTGGATTGCATGTGGAGGCGAGACAGGATGACCGTGGCAGTTCAACGGGAAGATGTAAGCGAGCCGTCGATATCCGAGGACGGTCTTGTCTGGATAGCTGGCAAGACCTTCACCATGGGTTCCGACAAGCACTATGCCGAAGAAGCTCCAAGCCACCCGGTCCGGGTCGACGGCTTCTGGATCGACGCCACGCCTGTCACCAATAGGCAGTTCGGGGAATTCGTTGCAGCGACCTCCTACATTACGCTTGCCGAAAAAGCGCCAGACCCGAAGGACTATCCCGGGGCGTTGCCGCACATGCTCAAGGCAGGGTCGCTCATGTTCGACCCACCCAGCGAACCGGTCACCAGTCCAGACATAAACCAATGGTGGACCTTCAAGTTCGGCGCCGACTGGCGACATCCATACGGGCGTAAAAGCGATTTGAAACGGAAACTCGATCATCCGGTCGTCCACGTTGCCTGGTGCGATGCCAAGGCCTACGCCGACTGGGCCGGCAAGGATCTGCCGACTGAGGCTGAATGGGAACTTGCCGCGCGCGGTGGGCTTGACGACGCTGAATTTGCCTGGGGCAACGAACTTGCACCTGACGGCCGACAGATGGCGAACACCTGGCAAGGTATTTTTCCCCACCACAACCTTCGCTCCAAAGGAAATGACCGGACCTCCCCCGTCACGAGCTTCCCGCCGAACGGCTATGGTGTCTACGACATGATTGGCAATGTTTGGGAATGGACGAGCGATTTCTGGTCGACGCGCCATCCCGAACCTGCAGCCAAGGCGTGTTGCATCCCTGTTAATCCCCGCGGTGGTGCGATCGAAATGAGCTATGATCCGCGGCAGCCTGCAATCCGGATACCGCGAAGGGTCCTCAAGGGCGGTTCGCACCTTTGTGCCCCGAATTACTGCAGGCGTTACCGTCCGGCTGCGAGACACGCCGAGCCGGAAGACACCTCCACCAGCCATGTTGGCTTCCGGTGCGTCAAACGCCCTTGATTACCTAGAATGGAGCACTCCATGATCAGACTTGCCAGGCTCGCCGGGCTGTTCGCAGCCATTATGATTGCCGCTGTCCCGACACTGGCGCTCAGCCAGGATGCGCTGCCTTCGTGGCGCGAAGGCCGCGCGAAAGCTGCAATCGTCGCATTCGTTCAAAAGGTGACGACGGAGGGAACGAGTTTCGTTCCGGTTGCGGATCGCATTGCCGTTTTCGATAATGACGGAACCCTCTGGTCCGAGCAGCCATTCTATTTCCAGCTCGGTTTCATGATCGATCGCGTCAAGGTTCTCGCTCCCGAACATCCGGAATGGAAGGAGAAGGAACCATTCAAATCCATCCTGGAAGGCAATCTTGCAGGCCTGGCCAGCGCGGGCGAAAAGGGCATTGTCGAACTGGGAATGGCAACGCATGCGGGAATGACAACGGACGAATTCTCCAAGATCGTTACCGATTGGTTCGCGACGGCAAGACACCCAAAGTTCAAGCGCCCTTACAATGAAATCACGTTCCTGCCGATGCGCGAACTTCTCGACTACCTGCGGAACAATGGTTTCAAAACTTACATCGTCTCCGGCGGCGGTGTCGAATTCATGCGTCCGATGACCCAGAAGATGTATGGAATTCCGCCGGAACAGGTGATCGGCAGCAGTATCGAAACCAAGTACCTTCTGGAGGGCGACACGCCCGTCCTCACGCGTGAACCGAAAATCGACTTCATCGACGATGGCGCAGGCAAACCCGTCGGCATCAACAAGTTCATCGGTCACCGCCCGATCTTCGTCGCGGGGAATTCCGACGGCGACTACGAAATGCTGCGTTGGGCAACGGCTGGCGACGGCCCACGCTTCGGGATGATCGTGCATCACACCGACGCAGACAGGGAATACGCCTATGATCGCGAATCCCACTTCGGCAAACTCGACAAGGCTTTGACAGAAGCCGGCACCCGCAACTGGCTGCTCGTCGATATGAAGGCCGATTGGCGAAAGATTTACAGCTTCGAAGATCGATGATCTATTTCGGCACGGAAAACGTCAGCAACCCGCGGCATCTACTGGAGGGAATTGATGAACTGGATTCATGAAGTTTTTCGCCAATCACCTGAAATCGCGCTCTTCCTGTCGCTGGCCGGCGGTTACGCGATTGGCAAGATCCAGTTCGGCAAGTTCCAGTTGGGCGGCGTTGCAGGATCTCTGCTCGTCGCGGTTTTGATCAGCCAGGTCGGAGTCTCGGTTGACAACGGGGTCAAGTCGGTTCTTTTCGCACTGTTTATCTATGCGGTCGGCTTTGAAAGCGGCCCGCAATTCTTTCGTTCGTTAGGCCGCCAATCCTTGCGCGAAATTGCCATGGCTGTCGTTCTCTCGGTCAGTGGTCTTATTACCGTTGTGGTGCTTGCCCGGATGTTTGGTCTCGATAAGGGGCTGGCAGCGGGCATCGCATCCGGAGCACTCACGCAATCCGCTATTATCGGCACGGCAAGCGCAGCCATCGGCAAGCTTGGTCTGGCAGCAGACGAGGTGCAGAGACTGCAAGGCAATGTGGCCGTCGGATATGCGGTCACCTACATCTTCGGTTCTTTCGGCGCCATCATAGTCTGCGTCAATATTCTTCCAAAGCTCATGGGCCGCAGCATCAGAGACGATGCGATCAAAGCTCAGGCCGCGCTGCTGGCTGGCGCACAGATGTATGGACCGGGAGAACACCCGGCTGCACCCGATCTCGTTGGCCGTATCTACCGTGTTGGCAAGGCAGCAGGGCGGACAGTTGTCGAGGTTGAGAATGCCGGCGCGAGCGACGCGGCGTTTACAATCGAAAGGATCAAGCGAGCCGGCGCACTGATCGGCGTGCAACCCAATCTCACGCTTCTGGCCGACGATGTCATCCTTCTTGTTGGCAGACGGGCCGGTGTCGTGAATGCGGCCGAAGCAATCGGAACCGAATTGCAATCGTCCGAGGGCATGGATATCGTTGTCGTCACACGCGACGTGACAATCAACAGCCCGGCATTCATCGGCAAGACCGTGGCCGAGATCAAGAAGGCCGCGACGGCGGATTTGCGTCACGGCATCTATGTGACGGGCATCAAACGTGCCGACAAACCCCTGCCGCTTAATCCCGACACCAGAATTGAGCCGGGCGATGTCGTCACTCTCTATGGCACGGATCAGGATTTACAACGCGCGTCCAGATCGATCGGCACGGTCATTCTGCCGAGTGATAAGACGGATTTCGTCTTCCATGGATTGGGCCTGGTTGCCGGCTTGCTTGTCGGTCTGATTGTGCTTCGTATCGGCTCCATACCGTTGACGCTTGGCAGCGGCGGCGGCGCTTTGCTGTCCGGTCTTCTCTTCGGCTGGTATCGCAGCCGAAACCTCGCGATCGGCAACATGCCGACCGGCGCATCGACGCTTCTGCGCGATCTCGGGCTGGCGGGTTTCGTTGCGGTCGTGGGACTTCAATCCGGCCTGCAGGCGGTGCAAACGATCGCAACGAGCGGCCTTTCCATTTTTCTCATCGGCGTCGTTGTGACGATCCTGCCGTTGATCATCACCATGCTGTTTGGCCGCTATGTCCTGAAATATGACAACACAGCCATTTTCGCCGGTGCCCTTTCCGGCTCGCGCAGCGCCAACCCGGCCTTCGGGGAAATTCTCGACAAAGCTGGAAATTCCATTCCCACCGCGCCCTTTGCCATAACCTACGCCCTTGCCAACGTGTTCCTGACCCTGCTCGGCCCTCTGGTCGTCGCATTTGCTTGAGGAGACAATCATGCCCCGCACCGATTACAGCCAATACGCCAAGCTCAGCCCCTTCGAATTGAAGGATGCCCTTATCAAAGTTGCCTCAGCGCGGGAAAACCGGTTGATCCTCAATGCCGGACGCGGCAATCCAAACTTCCTTGCAACTTTGCCGCGGCGCGCCTTTTTCCGCCTCGGCCTGTTTGCCGTTGCCGAAGCAGAATTGTCCTTTTCCTATATGCAGAATGGCGTTGGCGGTCTGCCGAAGATTGAAGGGATCGAAGCCCGTTTCGAGCGGTTCATTTCCGAGCATCGCGCGCAGCCCGGTGTGGTTTTCCTGGGACGCGCCCTCAGCTATGTGCGTGATCAGCTTGGCCTTTCAGCCTCCGACTTCCTGCACGAGGCTGTCGAAGGGATTCTCGGCAGCAACTATCCGGTGCCGCCGCGCATGCTTCGAATGAGCGAAGAGATCGTAAAGCACTATATCGTCAAGGAAATGATCGGCGGGTTCCTGACCTCAAGCGATATC
Source organism: uncultured Phyllobacterium sp. (assembly GCF_902479695.1). Classification (NCBI taxonomy): domain Bacteria; kingdom Pseudomonadati; phylum Pseudomonadota; class Alphaproteobacteria; order Hyphomicrobiales; family Phyllobacteriaceae; genus Phyllobacterium; species uncultured Phyllobacterium sp. Next base: position 80,984 of record NZ_CABSQF010000019.1, read on the forward strand.
GATCTGTTCGCGACCGAGGGCGGAACGGCTGCGATGACGTACATCTTTAACTCGCTGAAGCAGAACAAGCTCATTGCGGCCGGCGATAAAGTCGCTATCGGCATGCCTGCCTTTACCCCCTACATCGAGATACCCGAACTGAACGATTATCGACTGAAGCAGGTTCACATCAATGCCGATCCCGGTGCGGGGTGGCAGTATCCCGATGAAGAACTGGACAAGCTTCTCGACAAGGACATCAAGATCTTCTTCTGTATTAATCCAAGCAATCCCCCTTCGGTCAAGCTCGACACCCGGAGCCTGGAGCGGATCACAAAGATCGTCGCGGAAAAGCGTCCCGACCTGATGATCCTTACGGATGATGTCTACGGCACCTTTGCCGATGATTTTAAATCTCTCTTTGCCACCTGCCCGGCCAACACGCTGCTGGTTTATTCGTTCTCCAAATATTTCGGTGCAACCGGCTGGCGTCTTGGCGTCATTGCGGCACAGCAGGGAAATATCTTTGATGCAAAATTGAAGGCGTTGCCGAAATCGGACCGCAAGGAACTGGAAGAACGGTATTCGACATTGGTGCCCGATGTGTCGAAGCTCAATTTCCTCGACCGGCTGGTTGCCGACAGCCGCACCGTAGCGCTGAACCACACCGCCGGCTTGTCGACACCCCAGCAGATCCAGATGGTCCTGTTCTCGCTCTTCGCGCTCATGGACGAGAGCGATGGCTATAAGGCGGAGCTGAAGAAACTCATCCGCCGCCGTGAGGCCGCTCTTTATCGTGAACTCGGCCTGTCGCCCCGGCCGGACGAGAACGCGGTCGACTATTACACACTGCTCGATCTCGAAGACATTACCAGAAGACTATATGGCGATGCCTTTGCCGATTGGGTCAAAAAGAATGTCGCGCCCACCGAGCTCCTGTTCCGCATTGCCAACGATACCGGCATTGTCCTTCTTCCAGGCAGCGGTTTCGGCACGCGTCAACCCGCAGGGCGTGTGTCGCTGGCCAATCTCAATGAATATGAGTACGCCAATATCGGACGTTCACTCCGCCAAATGGCTGACCAGATTTACGCGGACTTCACGAAAAAACCGAAGAAATAGACTTTGTTCAGCAAACGGCGATCTCGCTACAGCTAGCCAGGCACCTGTACCGAGATCGTCGTACCCTGTTTGCTTGTCGAGATATCGAGCGTGCCGTTCAACGGACGAAGACGCGCCTCCATGCCGGACAGGCCAACACCTATGCTGACGCGCTTGCGTCGTTCGATGCCGACACCATTGTCTCTCACCGTCAAGGAAAGACGTGAATCTGTCGTCGTGCTGTTCCGGACAAGCCTGATGACGGCTTTTGTCGCCTTGGAATGCCGGTAGATGTTGGTCAGGGCTTCCTGCACAATTCGAAAAAGGGCAAGTTCGACACCCGCCGGCGGCCGTTTTACGCCAAGAACAGGATCGACCCGCAACTCGATGTCCATGCCACTTCGTTCCTCAAATCCTCCGATGAGGAGTTCCAAAGCATTCGGCAGCCCGGATTCATCCAACATGGGAGGATGCAGCAGATAGGAAAGTGTCCTCAACTCATTGTTGCTGAGCGAAATCAGCTGGGCCGTGCGGGACAATGCCGACGACGATTCCGCGTTAAGCTCTGGCAGATTGGATCGAAGATTTTCCAGTTCCATGGCCGCGCCAATCAGATGCTGACCTGTCGAATCGTGCAGGTCCCTTGCAATGGAACGCCGCTCTTCATCCTGCGAAACGAGAAGCTTTTCGCCAACCTCCCGGAGCGATTGGTTTGAGCGCAACAAGGCGATTGACCGACTGCGCGCGAGCCATGCCGTCGTTATAAAGGCAGCCAATGCCGTCCCCAACACGAGGCCGTAGATGCGAACCGATTGCCGCCAGCCCTCCATCAGGGCGTTTTCATCGATTCCGTATGTTACATAAAACGGGAAGTCGAGAATTTTTCGGTAAGCGACGATGCGGTCGATTCCTTCCGACGACGTAACATGATGAACTTCGCCCGACTCCGGGTTCCTGGCGATTGCCGCCGCAAACCATGCCGGCGCGGCTGCACTCCCCTCCCAGAACGGAACATTCACCACGACGTCGCCGTTCACACGCAGCAATTGGGTGGCATCCGTTTGGGAGGCGGCGCCATTGAACAATCTTGAGAAATAATCGATGGGCATCGTGATCAATATCAAGCCATCGAACTTGCCATCGGGACGGCGCACCGCTTTGCTCATGGTCAAAGACGGCTTTCCATACACACGCCCAATCAATGGTTCGCCCATGAACGTTACGTCCGATGTATCGTCGCGATGGAAACGAAAATAATCCCTGTCGGATACATTCAGGGATTCTGCCGGAAAGCCTTCACTGTAGGATACAAGCATACCCTCGGCGTTAACCAGCGCAATTACTCCGGAGTGTTTCAAATACTGTTTTTGCGTTGCCAAATGTTGTGAAACCCGCACTGAAGCGGCAATTTCAGCCCAGGGGATCGCACCGACTTCAGTCGTAATGTCGTTCAGCACCATGTCATTGGCTTCCAGAATCTTGCTGACATAGGCTTCAAGCAAAGCAGTTTTCTGGCGCAACTCGATTTCCGCCTGGGAGATTATCCTTCCCCGGCTTTCAATAGCGCCGACGACGAAAACCATGACGATAACAAAAACGCTTAGCAGCATAAAAAAACCGTAAGACGACAGCGGCAATCCCGACGTATCGGCGTGAGTGCCGTTCGAGAGTGCGTTTCCGCGTGGCGCTATCAAGCCGCAACGTCGAAGCAGATCGGGTATCAGTTTAATGCCCCAGCGGTCGCCATGTCTGCGTAATATCCTCAATGTCATATCCGAACAAAATCATGGGAACTTTCGTGATTCGATGTCCCTTGCTGGCTCTATAAAGTAGATCTATCCGTATATGAAAATATTACATTATAAAGCGGCGACGTTGATCAGCACAAAATTTATTATGCAGTCTATACACAATTCAGCTGATAACCCTTACTGGTGAAAAAGCCACATATTCCAGTAAATACAAATCAGTTCAAACTGAAACTTACTGCCACAGCAATAATACCCCTAATTATGAACTGGCAAGAATCCGTACTGTCTTCCCACCTCCGGAGCGACATGGATTATCTTCACGCTTCAACCGGCTCCCAGCTCTTGTCGGGAACGAAGGTCATGGTGCCGGCCATTTGCCGGACGCGCTGCGAATGGTCGCAATCACCCGCAGCGCGCATCTGCTATTTCTTCACGGCGGTAAAAGTCCCGAGGTTGAAAAGCTGGACCCGGCGATTGTCTGCCGCTGTCGGATTGGACCCTTCGATCGGATATTCCTGTCCGACACCGACCGCAAACAGCCGTTCGGGCTCGATTGCAAACGTCGTTGCAAGAGCGTCCTTGATGGCGTCTGCTCGCTCCTGGCTGAGCTGAAGATTATGCTTGGCGTCACCGGTCGAACTTGTATGTCCGACAATGAGGAACTTGTACTTCAACAGGTTGGGATGGTGGAGCGCGTCCGCGAGCAGTCCGATTGTCCGGTAAGAGCGCGGCTCGATCGCAACGGAGTTGTTGTCGAAATTGAGCTCGACGAGCATCTGCGGAAGTTTGCTGACCTTGTTCCAGTTCGGCAGGGTTTGCAGGTTCTGTCCGGGGTTGCCCAGCGCCTCCTGCCGAAGCAGTTCAACATCGATGATTGGAGCGGCTTTCGTGACCTTGCCAAGGCTGGCGGTGATCCGCTGCTGGGTCACTTCCTGCGCAGAGGCGCCGATGGGCTGGAACATGATACCGGCTGCGATGATGATGCCAAGTCGACGAGCGAACATTGTCTTTTCTCCTGTGGGGCGCATGGTTCACCGCCATCCGGCGTTGGTGATTGCCTGGTTGCATTCGCCGCTGACGATCTTCTGTGTCTTGATCAGGCAGGACAGTTGGTAGCCGTCGCCCTTGATACCGCGGCAATGCCGGGCGATGTCGCCTTTGCAGACATTGAAGTAAGCGGTCTGGGCTTCCCTGCGCTGCCCGATGGAACCAGCCACTGCGTTGAACGACGACGTACATTTCGGCGAAATCTTCGCAGCGTTCTTCGCAAGACAGTTTGCAATCGCTCCATTGCCAAGGTTCAGGCCGGCACAGAACTTTTTGATATCCGGACCGCAGTCATTGGCAAGCGTCGTTACGGCATCGCCATAGCTGATGGTCTCGGCACGCCCGGCGGCGCTCAGTGCAAGAAAGGCGATGACGGCCGCCCCACCCAAAACGATAAATCTGTTTGACATGTCTCGATCCTATCCACTCGGTTTTGCGTGCAGTCCATAGGTTGATCCGGTGCTCCGGTTCATCGGCTGGCCGTAGCGACGATGGCGTGCGACATGGCTTCCAACGATCACCAGCAGCTTCAGATATTCCAAGCTGAACGAAGCAAAATCGCGCGATGTGCGAAAGTACGTAACCGTAACAGCAAGCGCAGGCGAGAGATTGCATCGGGTGCGAAGCGATCCCCCTCCCGCTCCATCCGGGAACAGCGTCGATCCACCAGTGTATAAGCTGCATCCCGCAACACGGGCGGATCTTTGGGCTATGGCTTCGGCCGGCCGCTGGGGAACAGGAAGGTGATTCCCGATTTTATGCCCCACTCCGGTGACTGATCCGGTCCTTCAATCCAATATTTTCCGCCGATCGAAAGGCTCACCGTCTGCTCGCCGATCTTGACAATCTTTGAAAAGGATACGGAGGCCGGGAGGCTCCAGTTCTCGCCTGTCCAGTCATAGGATGCGTCCAGGCTGGCGGATATCGTCCGGCCCTTTCCGATATGCCACGCAACGAAAGGCTGGACTTCCGACTGATTGACATCGGGCCTTCCGGATGACCCAAAGAGCGACCACATGTGATCGAAGGACGCTCCGGTCGTCACATTCTCGGTTTGAAGCAGCAGCAGGCCGGATGGCCCCGCCGAAAACTTGCCGGAGCCGAACATCGCATTGGTCGCAGTCGGGAACGACAACTGCGGTCCGAATGCCCAGATAAACGCTCCGTGCGATGACGGCGTGAACGACAGGTTCTGGCTTATGTCCCCCAACCCAAAACGGCCAGCGTCAGGTCCTGCCGGGTCGGAATAGGCAAATGGTATGTCCGTGTGCGAGATGAGATTCCAGTCCGCATTGAGCGAAAACGGGATCACGGGCTCGATATCCAAGGTCTGATAGAACCCGTGGCCGGCACTGCTGTTCGCAAAATCACTGTCACTGTGAACCGGAACACTGATCATGAACGAAGCAGGATTTGACACCTTTTTCGCCAGTTCGTCAGCGTCATCGGCATGGGCACTGGCCTGGGCCATGACAAATCCGGACACCAGCAGAACCGCTGCTGACAAAGAGTGTCGAATACGCATCGTTATCAGCCTTGCACCTGAATCCTGGGACGGTCCTCGTTTCATGGTTCAGGATGCCATCCGTCCGCCCTCGGTGAAAAGTACGTTACGGTTACGCTCAAATCCCAAGCGCGGCGGTTCAGTTGAATGTGTAACCGTAACGTACTTCGGAGGCTCATGCCTGCTGCACTAGGGTGTCCTGACGATCCGCCAACCGAAGGCCAGCCTCATGAAATCAGCCGCCGTACTGAATCTCACCCTGCTCGCTGCGATGCAATGTACTGCAGCAACGGCCCAACAGGTTTCCAACGACGAGCTGAACAAATCCAACAATCCTCTGAATCCTGCCATAACGCTCAATTTTCATAACTATTATTACCCGCCGACCAGTGGACCGGTCAGCGTCGATGGCAATACGCTGTGGCTGCGCGGCATGGTGCCCGCGATGATCTTCGATACTCCCAACCTTTTCCGGTTTTCCATGCCGTACATCACGGAGCCGACGCTTGGCGACGGACACACATCCGGTTGGGGCGATCTCGTCGTGTTCGACGTTCCGGTTTTCGAGCAGAAGGGCTGGGCGTTCGGTGTCGGCCCCCTGTTCAGTTTTCCCACCGCAAGCGAGGATCGCTTCGGCAGCGGCAAATGGCAGGCAGGTGCGGCGGGCGCGTTTGTCGTACCGCGCGACTGGGGGCTTATCGGCGGCTTGGGAACCTATCAGAAATCATTCGCGGGGGATGAGGACCGGGCCGATGTCGAACTGGCTGAGTTTCAGCCGTTCATTTTTTATAACCTGCCCAACGGTTTCTATCTGCAGTCGACAGCGTCATGGACATACAATTTCGAGAACGACAATTGGGCAATTCCCGTTGGTCTTGGCGTTGGAAAGATGTTTCAACTGACCGACGATCTGAAAATGAACGCGTTTGTTGAACCGCAATATACCGTAGCCAGTGAAGGTATCGCGCCCGACTGGAAGGTCTTCTTCGGGCTGACGTTCTCCTATTCGCTGGATAAGTTCATCAAGAAGCAATAGCGGCTGCCACGCGGTGCAAGTCGGCTTGGAAAAACCCGCCAGCCGGGAGCTGGCGGAACCCCCTGAAAAGCATACTTTCCGCTAAATGGACCGGCTTTTGAGATTTATACATAAATCAATGACTTCACTCTCGATTTCGGAGCAAATGGTTTCATACTCCCTGATCAGGCCTGCGTTTGACCTTGGATCACGGTTCAGTTCGTCAAGTGCAGTCGTCGCATCATCAAACGCGTCGCACAATCCCATAAGTGCCTTGTTTTTCGCGCTCTCCATTTGCAGCTGCCCCCGCATCGCAGGCAGCTTCAGCATCAATTTCCAAAGTCCTCGCTGTGCCGATGCCATCTGAATCACTTTCGTCTGACCCGCCCCGTATAGGTCAGGCATGCTCCAGCGAGCAGCCAGCCTGATACATGATGTATCGGCAAAAATAATATGGCAGTACGTTACGGTTACTTATCCGGACAATACACATTGGTTGAATGTAACCGTTACGTACTCACATCCGGACAACGGCATGAATATCCTTCCGCAATCAAACGCGGAGAGCCCTTCATGAAATTTATCGCCCTTGTGACAGCCGTTGTGGCCAGTATTCTCTCCGCCACCTGTTCTTTTGCCCAACAGCATGAGGATGTGAATGCTGCCAACAACCCGCTCACGCCCAAAATAACGATCAATTTGCATGATTACTACGTGCCCGAGCTTTCCGGGTTGCCGGGTAACCGCTATGCCAATCAGTTCCTGCTGCGCGGCCTGATACCATCAGACATGTTCGGCGCTCCGCAGTTACTCCGGTTCACGCTGCCAGTGGCGACAGCGCCGGAATTTCCGGCGGGATACAGCACGGGGCTCGGCGATCTCACCCTGATGGACCTTTTTCTGGTCCCCGGAAAAAAAGTGTCGTTCGGTTTAGGCCCTCTCATTGTGCTGCCGACGGCAACGGATGACGTGCTTGGATCCGGCAAATGGCAGATCGGTGCCGCGGGCGTTGTTGTCGCTCCCCAGACCTGGGGGTTGCTCGCGGGATTGGCCACCTATCAAACCTCGTTTGCCGGTCCGGATAGCCGCGAGGATGTTTCCCTTGCGACATTCCAGCCGATCGTCAATTTCAATCTGAAAGATGGCTTCTATCTCCGTTCCACGGCCACCTGGAACTTTGATCTGGAAAGCGGAAACTACTCGATCCCCGTCGGGCTTGGCGTCGGCAAAGTGTTTCAAATCAACGACAAGGTCACGATGAATGCGTTCGTCGAGCCTCAGTATACGGTGTTCGACCATGGCGCCGGCAATCCCGAGTGGCAGGTATTCGCCGGGGTCAATTTTCAGTTTGCACTCGGGAAGTAAATCCCCCGCCATTTCATACACGCCAGCCGCTGGACGATGGCAAACCACGGTTGGTCGCACTCCGAACCTCATTCGTAACAGTAACGTACTTCCGGCAACTTCAAGGGTGGGAAACGATGCCGGCAACCGCGCTTTGCGGCCGGTTCACCAACCTTACCGGGAGACCACGACGTGAGCCACACCACAATCTGCAACAGGAGGTTGAATCATCATGACAGCTGACCCCGAGCACAAGCGCGCGTCCCTGTGGAGCGCCTGCATACCGCGAGGAATCAGAACCAAAACAGTGCTTTTGGCAACTGCGGCGGCTTTTACCGCCATCTCATTCTCTCAATGGCAGGGCACTCAGCCTGCATATGCGCAAGAGGCGGCCAAACCCAATATTCTTGTCATATTCGGTGACGACATCGGCCAGTCCAATATCAGTGCCTATACTGACGGCTTGATGGGCTACAGGACGCCGAACATCGATCGCCTGGCCAAGGAAGGTATGAAATTCACTGACTACTATGCGGAGAATAGCTGCACTGCAGGGCGTTCCTCCTTTATCACGGGCCAAACTGTGCTGCGGACAGGCATGTCGAAGGTCGGTGCCCCGGGTGCGACCGTAGGACTTCAGGCACGGGATATTACGATTGCAGAGGCACTCAAGCCGCTTGGTTACGCCACAGGTCAGTTCGGCAAAAACCATCTCGGCGACAAGGATGAATTTCTGCCGACAAACCATGGCTTTGACGAATTCTTCGGGAATCTCTACCACCTCAACGCAGAGGAAGAGCCTCAAAGGCCTTACTGGCCCAAAGACCCGAACGATCCGTACGTGAAGAATTTCTCCCCGCGCGGCGTGCTCAAAGCCACAGCTGACGGCAAGATTGAGGACACGGGCGCGCTGACCACCAAGCGCATGGAAACCATCGATGATGAGACCACCGGCGCTGCCATGGATTTCATCAAGAAACAAACGAAAGCAGGCAAACCGTTCTTTACGTGGATGAACACGACCAGAATGCATGCCTTCACCCACGTCAGGTCTGAATATCAAGGTCAGAGCGGAATGGTCGGCAACGAATATGCCGATGGGATGGTTGAACACGATGGAGATGTCGGAAAACTCCTCAATCTCCTGGACGAACTGAAAATCGCCGACAACACGATCGTCATCTACACCACCGATAACGGTCCCAACCAGTGGTCGTGGCCCGACGCGGCAACGACGCCGTTCCGCAGCGAAAAGGACACCAACTGGGAAGGCGCATTCCGTGTGCCCGCCTTCATCCGCTGGCCCGGCAAGATCAAGCCGGAAACCGTGAGCAACGAAATGTTTTCGGGGCTGGACTGGTTCCCGACGCTGCTGGCCGCGGCGGGCGACAAGGACATAAAGGAACGCCTTCTCAAGGGCACGACTCTCGGTAGCAAAAACGCCAAAGTCCACCTCGATGGCTACAATCAGCTTCCGTATCTTACCGGCGAACAGCCCAAAAGCGCCCGTAAGGAGTTCTATTACTTCGACGATGACTCCAACCTTGTGGCCATGCGGTTCGATGACTGGAAGATCGTGTTCTGCGAACAAAAGACACCAGGTGGTTTGCAGGTATGGCAGGATCAGTTCAGTTGCCTGCGTCTTCCCAAAGTCTTCAACCTGCGAATGGATCCGTTCGAGCGCGCTGACATCGTGTCCGATCAGTATAATGATTGGCTCGCCAAGAACGCTTACCTGACGGCTATGGGCACGATGAAAGCCTCAGTATTTCTCGAGACCTTCATCGAGTATCCGCCAAGCCAGAAGCCGGCGAGCTTCTCGGTCGACCAGGTGGAAAAATCTGTCCACCAAAAGATCGACGCGATCCTTGAGAAAGCTGCGGAACAAAAGAAAGCCAAATAATCCTGGAGAGGCCGCCTCTGGCGGCCTCTTCCTCTCGTTATGCAAGGAGGCATCCTGATGACCGCCAATGCGGACCTGCAGCCGAATAGGCACTTTCGCGACAATGCAAGCGACATGGCTGAAAGCCACGCTGCCATCGGCGCATCGCTGTATATCGGCATATTGCTGCTGTTTCTCTCCGGATTCTCGTCTCTGGTATTCCAGGTCGTATGGATCAGGCAGTTGTCGCTTGTCGTCGGCGTGGATGTCTACGCCGTGACGGCGGGAGTTGCAGCATTCATGGGAGGGTTGGCGCTTGGCGGCATTGTATTCGGCAGGCAGTCCGACAGGCACGCGAGGCCGCTTGCTCTCTATGCCGGGCTCGAAGCGGCAGTGGCGTTCTGCGGCATTGGTTTAACAATATTACTTTCACATTATGCGCTACCGTTCGTAAAGCTTGAGACGTTCTCGCCGGTTATCGCCTGGTCGACCGTCTTCATTCTTATCGCAACTCCGGCCGTTCTCATGGGCGGCACGCTGCCGGCTCTGATGCGCTCGGTGACATCGATCAGCCATAATATCGGTTCGGCGGGCGGTCGCCTCTACGCGGCCAACACCGCCGGTGCGATTGCGGGCACGCTGGCTGCCGCGTTCATATTGATCCCCTCATTGGGTATTTCAGGTGCAGCCTATATCGCCGCCGGCTGCAGCATTGCCGCTGCCGCAGGATCGTGGGCCATTCCCCGACGCGCGCCTCCCGCAGTGCAGACCGTCCAGAATTCCCAGCCCCACACCGGCGACGTGCGTCTCGCACTCGCACTTTATACTGTCGCAGGCGCGGTAGCCCTCGGCTATGAGGTTGTCTGGACACAGTCCATTGTGCAATTCATGAGCACCCGAAATTTTGCCTTCGCCATCGTATTGGCGACTTATCTGTTCGGGCTTTCCCTCGGTTCTGCTGTAATGGCAGGCAAAATCGATCGTTTGAAAAACCTTTGGAGCACGCTGGGTCTTCTTCTTTCCGGAGCCGGGCTTGCCGCCCTGATCTCGACAGCACTTTTGGGAAACTGGATCGTTACGGCACAATCGCTGGCGGAATACTGGGTTCTGAATCTCACCGGTAGCCAGCTCGCCGGAATGTCCGCCAGGTTCACGATAGCTGCATTCACGACCGTGCTGCCCGCCACCGTCCTCTTGGGTGCGGCATTTCCGGTGGTGTTGAAAATTGTGGCACGGGATGGCCGCACAGGCCGCAGCGTGGGCCTTGTCAGTGCCTGGAACACCCTGGGAAGCATAGTCGGAACGGCGCTGACAGGATTTTTTCTGATCCCCAGCTTTGGCTTTATCGGTTCGCTCGGGCTTCTCGCTGTCATTGCGACAGCAATTGGTATCATCGCAGTCTACCGGAATATCGCTGCCGTTGCCTGGCATCGCGCTGCAGCATTGGCGTTTTGTGCCATCGCCGTGGCCCTCACCTTTCTGCTCCCCTCGACACGCTTTGCGGATCTCCTGGCCCAATCGCGCGGCGGCAAGCTGGTGTTTTACGAAGAAGGCCTCGGTGCCGCAGTGGCTGTACTCGAGCAGGGAGGCGACAAGAAATTCAGGAGACTTTACATTCAGGGCGTTTCCAACACCGGGGATTCATTGCCGTCACTGCGCTATATGCGGCTTCAGGCGCTGATACCTTTGATCAGCATGCCGCAGCAGCCGCAATCGGCTCTTGTCATCGGGTTGGGCACCGGAATCACGGCGGGTGCCGTGCTTACCTATCACGGCCTCGAACGGAGGGTCGCAGCCGAGCTTCTGCCGGCCGTCACGCGGGCGACAAACCTGTTCGCCGGAAACAATCATGCCGCATCCGATCCACGACTGGATATCCGTCTGCGCGATGGAAGGCGTGAACTGCTTGCAAACGCCGACAGGTACGACCTGATAACGCTTGAACCCCCGCCCCCGTCAGCAGCGGGCGTGGCAAATCTCTACTCGACAGACTTTTATCGCCTCGCGTCTTCCAGGCTGCGAAGCGGCGGGCTGGTGGCGCAATGGCTGCCCCTTCCCACCCAGAATGACGAGGACACCCGGTCTCTGGTGCGCAGTTTCCTCGATGTGTTTCCGCATGTCGGACTGTGGACCACCGAACTTCATGAAATGATGCTCGTCGGTTCGCAGGAACCGCTGCGTTTCGACCTCCCGCGCATGCAGGCCCGGTTCGACCAGCCCGATGTCAAACAGGCTCTTGCGGAAGTGGGCGTGAATTCCCTTGCCGGACTGATGGCGACGTGGGTAACCGACCGGGCCGCACTTGAGACTTACGTCGGCGATGCCGTAGCGGTTACCGACGACTACCCTCGCATCGAGTATGGCTCCTGGGTGCGGCCTGACTCGTTCGCGGTCACGCTTCCCAAACTCATGGACCTCGCAAAGGAGCCCGTCATCGATGGCGCAAGCGCCGAGTTCATCAAGGCGATGCAGGAGGAGCGCGGCAAACTCCACACGTTCTACAGGACGGGCCTGAGCGCCTATAACGGCGACCGCGCGGGGTGGCAGCGCAATGCCGCGCAGTTGCGCGGAGGCGTCGCCGGGAATGCGTACTACTCATGGTTTTTCGGCGGAGCGACGGAATGACCGCACGTGACGACATTACACTCCTTGGCAAACACATTGGCGAGTCCATCATTGGCCAGCAGGCGATGGTTGAACGCCTGTTGCTTGGCCTCCTGGCCAACGGCCATCTTCTCGTCGAAGGCCTGCCGGGACTGGCAAAGACAAGAGCAATCAAAAGCTTGGCGAAGAATCTTGATGCTTCACTGTCGCGCGTGCAGTTCACGCCCGATCTGCTGCCGGCTGACATAACAGGCTCGGAAATCTATTTCAGCGAAGGCGGCAAGGGCGAGTTCAAATTCCAACAGGGCCCCATCTTTGCCAACCTTATACTCGCCGATGAAATCAACCGCGCACCCGCCAAGGTCCAGTCGGCCCTGCTCGAGGGGATGGAAGAGCGCCAGGTGACGGTGGGAGGCAAGAGCTATCCCCTTCCCGATCTTTTCATGGTGATGGCGACGCAAAATCCGATCGAGCAGGAAGGCACCTATCCTCTTCCGGAAGCCCAGCTTGACCGCTTTCTCATGCACATCGAAGTCGGATATCCGGATGAGACGTCCGAAGCAGCGATCATGCGACTGGTGCGAAGCGAGGAGAACGCACAGGTGAAAACGGCCAAATCCGCCCGGAAAATCAGTGCCTCCGCGGTGTTCGATGCCCGCAAGGCGATTGGCAATGTAACCGTGGCCAAGGCTGTTGAGGACTATATGGTGGCCCTTGTATTTGCCACGCGCTATCCGCTGAAGCTGGACAAGGATCTGGCCAAGTGGCTGCAGGTTGGCGTGAGCCCGCGCGGGGTGATCGGACTGGACAAGGTTTCGCGCTCATACGCCTGGCTCAAGGGGCGCGACTATGTCACGCCCGACGATGTCAAAGCCGTTGTTCACGATGTATTCCGGCATCGGCTCATACTTTCCTACGACGCGCACGCCGCACGTATATCACCTGATGCAGTGATCGACCGGATCGTCGAACTCGTGGCTGTGGCTTGAATGCCATGGTCATGCGTCCCGCCCACGTGCAGAAAACCACAAGCGGCGTTTATGTCACCGTAGACGATCTGGCCAAGCTGGAGATGGTGGCCCGCAACCTGACATTTCTGCAGAAGACCACCGTGCAGCAGTCTTTGGTCGGACGGCACAACTCAAAAATGCGTGGCCGCGGGCTGACCTTTGAAGAATTGCGTGAATATCACGCGGGCGACGATATCCGCACCATCGACTGGCGCGTTACGGCCCGGACAGGAAAGCCGTTCGTGCGGATTTACGGCGAGGAGAAGGAGCGTCCGGCGCTTATTGTCGTTGATCAGAGGACGAACATGTTCTTCGGCAGTCGCCGCTCGATGAAATCCGTGACTGCGGCGGAAGCCGCGGCGCTTTGCGCATGGCGCATATTCGGTTCCGGAGACCGTGTCGGCGGCTTTGTCTTCAACGACGAGAGAATTGATGAACTGCGGCCTCACCGCAGCCGCGAAGCAATTTTCGCCCTGTCGACCAGAATATCCGCGATGAATCAGGAATTGACGGCGGATACGCCGGCAAGGCGGTCCAGTGGACAGCTCAATGCCGCGCTCCAGGCCGTCGCCAGCGTGGCGGATCACGATCATCTGATTGTGATCGTCAGTGATTTCGACGGCCATACCGACACGACCAAGGACATGCTGCTGCGGCTGGCGACGCACAACGATGTGCTGGCAATCCTGGTCTACGATCCCTTTCTGCTTCAACTCCCAACCAGCGGCGGGATCGTCGTCAGCGGGGGCTCCACGCAAGCCGAACTGGCTTTCCAGCGGCCCCAGATGCGAAGCGCGATCGGCGAATTCGCACGTCAACGCGGACGCAACCTTCTCGCCTGGCAAGTCGAACTCGGACTGCCGATGCTGCCGGTTTCATCCGCCCAGGAAACCGCGCCGCAATTGCGCAGTCTGCTCGCGCAGGCGGCATGGCGACAGCGGAGACGGTGAGATGGCCGAACTTGCGCCAATGCCCGATGACCTCACGGAAACTGCGCTGAAAACGCTCGCAGACATTGCGCTCCCCCCTGACGTGTCGTGGATGCCGCAAACCTGGGGCTGGGCCGTGCTTGCCGGTGCCATTTGCCTTGCGCTTGGATGGAGCATTTGGCGATCGGCAAGGCGGTGGCGGAGGAACCGTTACCGCAGGGAAGCGATCAGCTGCATACGGCAGATGAGCACGGCCGACCTTCCCGGAAGTGTACTGGTCATCTTGAAAAGGACCGCGCTTGCCGCATGGCCGCGCGAACAGGTGGCCTCACTGACGGGAAAGGAGTGGGTGACCTTCCTGGAGCGCACGGCACCCAACCACAGCCTGGACCCCGAGCTTGCCCGTTTCATTGCGGAACTGGAATATGTGTCCGCGAATGCGGCATCGGGCCCGGACGCTTCGCAGCTGAGGCAAGCAGCCATCCGCTGGATCGGAAAGCATCATGTATCAACTTGATTATCCCTGGCTGCTTGTCCTGCTTCCCGTACCACTCCTGATCTGGTGGATCGTGCCGCCTTACAAGGAGCAGACCACTGCGGTCCGCATTCCCTTCTTCGAAGAAGTCGCCCGCGCGGCTGGCGTTGTTCCGACCACGGGATCGCTGGTTTCGCAACGGTCCGTCCTGCAGACTCTATCCGCAAGCCTCGCCTGGATACTGATAGTCCTTGCGCTTGCCCGTCCGCAGTTTATCGAGCCGCCGCTGCAGAAGACGCAACCGCAGCGGGATCTCATGCTTGCTATCGATTTATCCCAGTCCATGGACACGAAGGATTTCCGCGAACCAAGCGGCACCCTGGTATCCCGCGTCGAGGCAGTGCGCAAAGTTGTTGCTGATTTCGTGTCGAAACGGCAGGGCGACCGGATCGGTTTGATTGCCTTCGGCGACGCGCCCTACCCGCTTGCGCCGTTCACGATGGACCATTCCACGGTTCAGACGATGATAGCGGATTCGCTTCCCGGGATGGCTGGACCGAGAACAGCTCTCGGCGATGCGATAGGGCTTGCCATCAAAATGTTCAATGATCCGAGCATTCCGGAAAAGGTGCTTGTGCTTTTGACCGACGGGAATGATACCGCAAGCAAAATGCCTCCCGCAAAAGCTGCCGATATCGCCAAAGCAGCCAAGATTACCGTCCATACAATCGGAATTGGTGATATGAATGCGGTTGGCGAGGACAAGCTGGACGTGGCCATGCTGCAGAAGATCGCTGAGGTCACCGGCGGCCGCTATTTCTTCGGGCAGGATTTGAAAAGCCTGGAAAACGTCTATGCGACCTTGGACCGGATAACGCCTGCCACGCAGAAAATTCTGTCGTGGCAGCCGCGGACCGAGCTCTTTGTCTATCCGCTCGGCGCTGCTCTGGTTCTCCTAGTGGTATTTCATGCACTGGCATGGTTGGGAACGGAATTCAGGAGGCGCCGGGAATTACCCGGTGGAGCGCAGTCATGATCGCCGACTTCCACTTCCTGCGACCGTGGTGGCTGACCGGCATTCCGGCGGCGATGCTGTTCCTTTGGCTGGCGGCGCGGCAAGGTGACATGAGAATAAAGTGGCGCGGCATGATTGCACCGCAGTTGCTCGATCATCTGATTTCCGGCAGGGAGCACCGCGGCGGCATCCGCCCGCATCATTGGATGGCAATGCTGATGGCCATATCGGCGATCGCGCTGTCGGGGCCGACCTGGCAAAAGGAACTGCCGCCGTTTGTGCAGGATGCCGCCGCCCTTGTTGTCGCAATCGACCTCTCGCGGACAATGGATGCGATTGACGTGACACCGTCGCGGCTGGAAAGGGCCAAGCTGAAGATTGACGACATACTGGCATTGCGCCCAGCGGCCAAGACCGCTGTGATCGCCTATGCCGGATCGGCTCATCTCGTGCTGCCGCTGACGGAGGACGCTTCGCTTATCCGGACCTATGTGAATTCCCTGGTCACGCCCATCATGCCCGTCGGCGGCCGAAACACCGCGGCCGCGCTGGAACTGGCAGAAAAAACGCTGGCCGATGAAGAGGCATCTGGCACGATCCTTTTATTGACCGACGGTATCGATTCCGGCTCACTTGCAGTCGTTCAATCGAAGCGGCGAAGCGGGCTCGTGATTCTCGGCATCGGCACTGCGCAGGGAGGCCCGGTCAAGACCGCCGACGGCAGCTTTGCCAATGATGCCAATGGCAGCCGCATCTTTGCCAAACTCGACATCGATGCTTTGAGAGAGTTGCGCAACAGCGAAACCAGCGTCGCCACCTACACGGCGGACGACAGCGACGTGCATTGGATTGCCCAACACATCCGGACGCATTTTGAACAGCGGTCGGATGCCGGCCAAACCCGGTGGCGGGATTTCGGCTGGTGGCTGACGATTCCGATCGCGCTGCTTGCCGCTTTCACTTTCCGGCGTGGCGGGGGCATCCGATGGACCGCGGCCATCCTTGCCTTCCATATGATCACCAGCGCGGATACGGCTCGTGCCGCTGACAACTGGTTTGCGGACGCTTGGCTCACCCGAGACCAACAGGGCCGCCTTGCCTATCAACGCGGGGATTTTCCGGACGCTGCCGACACGTTCGCCGATCCGGCCTGGAAGGGGGTGTCGCTATACCGTGCCAGGAAATTTGACGAGGCGCTAAACGCATTCGCACGCGAAAACACGCCCGAAAGCTGGTTCAATCAAGGCAATTGTCTCATGCAGCTTGCAAAATATGACGCGGCTGTCGCCGCATATGAAAAAGCGCTGGCCGTGCGCAAGGACTGGATACCGGCCAAGGGTAACCTTGCCGTTGCCGAGCGGCTTGCAGCGCGCAAAAAGAAGGATGAGAGCCAAGAGCCACGGGATCCGGATGACGATCCTGATCAGATCCAATTCGATGAAAAGGGTAAACAGGGGAAAAAGGGAGAGGTCAATGTCGCGGAACAGGCGGCGGATATCTGGATGAAGAATATTGCGGTCAGCCCGGCGCAGCTGCTGGCGCGGAAGTTTGCACTCGAGGCGGCGCGGGGTGTGAAATGAGAATCCTTGCTGCAGCCTTTCTGGTGTTGTTCTGGCATCACGCCGCTTTGGCCGCCGACCCTTTTGCTGAAGCGACCATTGCCACGAAGGGTACTTTGGTCGCGGGTCAACAGATTCAGATCGACATCGATGTCTTCGTACCGAATTATTTCACCGCACCGCCGCAATTTCCCGTGTTCGATCTTCCAAATGCGATTGTCACACTCTCCGACGGGCGTGCCCAGAACCTCAACGTCGTCAGGGATGCAGCGCAATATTCGGGAATCCGCCGGACGTATCTCATCATTCCGCAATTGGCGGGCGACTATGCATTGCCGACCGCAGACATAGAATTTGGCTATGCCGCCGTGCCGGGCCAGTCGGTCACGACGAAAGTGCCACTTCCGCCCGCAAGGTTTCATGTGGATGAAGTGCCCGGCAGCGGCGACACCGGGCCCATCCTGGCCGCGACCAGTCTTGAGCTGTCACAGACCTTGGACAGCGACCCCGGCAAACTGACAGTCGGCGACACCCTGGTGCGGACCGTGTCACAGACGGCCGGGGGAACGCAGGCAATGATGTTGCCTCAACCGCATTTTGAAACGCCGGCCGGGGTCAGGATGTACGTCAAACCGCCGCGTTTGGAGAACGGCATCAAAGGAGCCGGTGGCGGATCCGCCAGCAAGCGGACCGACAGCATCACTTACGTCGTAGAGCGCGAAGGCAGCCTGACCATTCCGGGTCTTTCCGTCGACTGGTACGATACAGGCAATGCCAGTCGCCAGCAGGCCAAGCTTTCCACCATTGCGCTCACCGTGAAGGCGGCTCCCGCGACGACGAATGCAATCATTCCGGATATGCCGGCACAACCGCAATCGTCGCGTGCAACTTCGCTGCATACAATAGTGCTTGCCGGGATAATCTTGTCTGCAGCAGTTTTGGCCGCCTGGTTCTGCTGGATCACATTGCCGCGCCTGTTCAAATGGATGGATGCGCGCCAGAAGATGCTTGAACGATCAGAACCCGCCAGGTTCCGGCAGCTCTATCTCGCCTTGAACTCGGACAACCCGGCAGCGGCCTATGCCGCTCTGGGAACCTGGACGGCAAGTGCCGGATACAAGAGCATTGCGGCCTGGGCGGCCGCTACCCAGGATCAGGAAATTCTGAATGCACTTGAGGCTTTTGAGGCGGATTTATACCGTTCGCATATCGCGGCGAACTCCAAAGTCACCATGAACAAACTGGCCTCCGCCATTTTCTCGTGGCGTGACGGCAACGGCAAGCGGCTTGACGTGAAGCACGAGAAGCCAGCACTGCCACCGCTCAACCCCTGACGCGCGAAACTCTTCACCTCAGTTGGAATCTCATCAATCTCATTTGTTCCGTTCACACGAAATGCGGCCATCTCTGATCACCATTGTGACGATGAAGACGCAGCTCGCTTTATCCCGACATGGATGATCCATCCAAAGGCCGCCAGCGTATGAGGCAGAAAGGAATCTTTCATGCTCAAATACGTCATCGCCTACCTCTCGACAGCGGCGCTGTTTCTTGCGGTCGATTTTGTCTGGCTCAGCATCATGGCAAACGGCTTCTACCGCAGCCGGATTCCCGATGTCATTGGCACACAGGCCAACTATCCCGCGGCAATTGCCTTCTATCTGATCTTTGTCGCGGGTATCGTGATCTTCGCGGTCAGCCCCGCATTGGAAAACGGCCGCTGGACAACCGCTCTCGTCTATGGGGCGCTTTTCGGCTTCATGGCCTATGCGACCTATGATCTGACCAATCAGGCGACACTCAAACAGTGGTCCACGATGGTGACGATTGTCGATATGGGCTGGGGTACCTTCGCATCGGCTCTATGCGCAACCCTCAGTCTTCTGTTCACGCGGTGGTTGCTGGCCACGGTTTGACAGGTCGACCTATGTCCTCGCACTCCGCCGTTAAAGTGATGACGATGCCGGAAAGCCTGACGGCGCGCCGGTCATGATCTGTCGTTCCCCCCATGCCCAAGAATGAAATCAACGGTATCGCGCAGTGTCGGCGCAATGAAGCGGATCGGCGATCCTATCGCTCCGATAATGCCGATGTGACCGACACCTGGATAAAGCTTCGTCTGGACCGAAGACCCGACAGACCGCAGTTTCTTCGCAAGCGCCATGCTGTTGCGCGGATAGACAACATCATCGCTCTGCCCGTGCAGCAGGAGTACCGGCGGATTGCCGGGTCGAACCTGATTGACCGGCTGCGTTGATTCCGGCGTCCGCGCCGGGCTGAAAATATCGGCCACTGCTTTATCGTCGAACGGCAGAAAATCGTACGGTCCGGAAATACCGACAAACCCCTTCAGATCACGCGCCGGATTCAGCTTCTGCTCGCCAAGCCACTTCGTGTCCAATGCCAGCATGGCGGCGATGTAGGCGCCGGCCGAATGCCCGATGAGATAGATTTTGTTGGGGTCTCCACCATAGGTCTTACCG